>JAYVYN010000211.1:0-3940 GCA_043784265.1 Gammaproteobacteria bacterium
AATGAAACTAATGCACTATGCGTAAAGCATGCGGTTCGCGTGCGCAGCTACCTTGTGAATGTTGCGGACGAAGGTCAAGTCACTGATGCGATGAAGCGGGTGAGCGAAGATTTTGGCCGCTTAGATGGACTCATAAATAATGCCGGCATTTTACGCGATAATTTGTTGGTCAAGGTCAAAGGAGGCGTAGTAGTCGGTCGAATGTCTATGGATGAATGGAATTCGGTTATCAGCGTCAATTTGGGCGGGGTCTTTTTGTGCGGGCGCGAGGCGGCGGCGCATATGATTGAGTTCGGGCAGGGAGGGGTAATCGTAAATATCTCGAGTATCTCCCGCGTTGGCAATGCCGGACAGAGTAATTATAGTGCGGCCAAGGCTGGGGTCCACTCACTGAGCGTCGTTTGGGCGCAGGAACTCGCACGTCATAAAATTCGAGTGGGATCTATTGCTCCTGGCTATATTCACACGGAAATTCTTGATTCTATGCGTCCGGAGTTATTTGATAAATTGACCGCGTCGGTTCCTGTAAAACGCCTGGGGGTGCCTACGGAAATCGCCCATGCAGTATTGTTTATTCTAGAAAATGAGTTCTTCACGGGCCGTTGTATCGAAGTGGATGGTGGTTTACGTTTTTAGGCAAAAAAACATTATACCGATTATAGTTTCCGCACCAAATGCTTTGATGCATCACCTGAGGACAGTATGAATGGGACAGTATGAGTGATTTTGCGCCCTTTATTGTGGGTCTGGGTGGTACTACCCGGGTCGGTTCGTCGTCCGAAATGGCATTGCGATTCGCGTTGAGGGCAGCTGAGCGGGCTGGCGCAAGTACCGCTATCGTAGCAGGCCCCGCCTTGGATTTGCCTATGTATTCGGCGGAGATCTTTGAGAGATCGCCCGCTGCTACGGAGTTAGTTTCTCTGCTGCGTCGTAGTCATGGAGTCATAATTGCGTCGCCCGGTTATCACGGTTCCATTTCGGGTCTAGTAAAAAACGCCCTGGATTATGTTGAAGATATGCGCGCTGACGCGAACGTCTACTTTGATCGTAAGGCTGTCGGTTGTGTGGCTTGCGCGTACGGGTGGCAGGCATCTGGGAGTACTTTGGCAGCATTAAGGTCCATTGTGCATGCATTGCGCGGTTGGCCGACACCGATAGGTGTTGCATTTAATAGTAGCATGAAGGTATTTGATGCTGACGGTAATTGTCTTGACGCTTCGGTTGGGAAACAGTTAGAAATCATGGCGCAGCAGGTAGTTGATTTTGCGCGTATGCGAGAGAAATAACTCGTCATGAATGAAGTATCGCAAGCAAAAAAAAAAATTATTTGTACCCTCGCGGCATTGAAAGAGGTGAATGTAAATTTGGCTCTGATCGGCGATCATGCGCTAGCGGTTTACCAGATAGTGCGTAAACCTGATACTACCGATCCCTTGGTGGATATTGATTCAGCCCACCGAATTGACAGCATTCTGTCGGCACTAGAATATCGGTGCCTTCAATTAAGTCCAGAGGCGGCCCGTTACAATAGCGACGACGTGCAGTTGGATTTTTTATTCGCAAGTCGTCCTACCGCGCGTCAATTGTTGGTTGAGGCGGTTGTATGTATGACCTGCTATGGACCGATGCCGGTTGTCAGAGTCGAAGGTCTGATTGCTTTTAAGTTGCAAGGGTATGTAAACGATCTTCGGCGAAAACAATATTTGCAAGATATTCGCGATTTATTAGCCAGCAACGCCCATGAATTACGCATGAATGTTCTCCGTGGGTATTTTCGACTATTTGGGCGAGAATTGTTGTTAGAAGAGTTGCTAGAATGAAACCGGCGCATATGCTTGCGTGTCATCAGTGTGACGCGTTGTTAAGTGCAACCCGCAATCAGAGGGCTGTTTTTTATTGTCCGCGCTGTGGTGCCACAGTGCTGCGCGCAGTACCACAACGGTTAGAGTATGCGCTCGCGCTTTTTTTGGCGGCGAGTGTATTTTTTGTTCTTGCCAATGTCTTCCCGATCGTGGCAATTGAGGCTGCCGGCGATACGGTTTATACCACTCTGATAGGGGCGGTCCAAGCATTACATGCGGAGAATATGAATATTGTGGCGGTAGTAGTGGTGTTGACTACGCTAGTAATTCCCTGCATTGAGTTGCTGTGCATTATATTGCTGTTGATGCTAGCTAAGTTAAATCACTCCTCTGGAGCCTTAACTTTTTTATTTCGAGTCCGTGAGGCTCTGCGTCCGTGGAGCATGGTTGAGATCTTTGTGCTCGGCTCACTGGTAGCAATTGTAAAGCTTGGTAATATCGCAAGCGTCGTGCTTGGAATTGGCATTTGGTCGATGGGCGCATTTATCATATTGAGTGCTGCGGCTACTCACGTATTTGATCCTGTTGAGTTCTGGGGTGAAATTAAAGGGCCTACCGCGAGGTCACTTAGTTGACAAAATCTATCGTAACCGCAGAGTCCCGGGGGCTTTTGGTCTGTCAAGTTTGCGAGCAACTGTCGCGAGGCGTCTCGGTAATTGCTCACTACTGTGTGCGATGCGGTGCAAGATTGCATTTTCGGAAACCACAGAGTCTGCAACGAACAGTCGCTTTGCTAATAGCCGCGGCGATTTTATATGTGCCGGCCAATTTGTTGCCAATTATGCGTACCACGTCGCTAGGCTACGACGAAGACGATACCATACTAAGTGGAATAGTGACGCTTTGGTCAGGACCATCTTGGCCTCTCGCCATTTTGGTTTTTTTCGTTAGTATTCTTGTACCGTCCTTTAAACTCATATCATTAAGCTTGCTGGTGATTAGCACTCAGCGGGGCGGAAATTGGCGATTGCAAGAGCGGGCAGCTCTCTATCGGGCCATCGAGTTTATCGGGCGATGGTCAATGCTCGATGTTTTTGTTGTTTCATTGTTAGTATCTTTAGTTCAGTTGCGCGGCGTTGCCAGTATACATGCTGGGTTCGGCGCACCAGCTTTCGCATCAGTGGTAATCTTGACTATGTACGCTGCCCAATCATTTGATCCGCGATTAATGTGGGATAGAGCATGAGTGAAGATGGGGATTTTGAAGCTGCGGACGCTTTGCCCGCGGTCAGTGGGCGCAATCGAATGCGATTACCATTAATTTGGCTGGTGCCCATCCTCGCCGCAATTATCGGCGGTTGGATCGCGGTGCGCGCAATTCTGGATCACGGACATTTTATCGTTGTCACTTTTATTGATGCCGATGGTATTGAGGCCGGTAAGACCAAAGTACGCTATAAGAATGTAGATTTGGGCGATGTTAGGAAGATTACTTTAGCCGCGGATCATCGCACCGTTAACGTATCCATCGAAATGGCCAGATTTGCCGATCCCTTTCTAGTGGATGGAACGCGCTTTTGGGTGGTTCGGCCTCGCCTCGGTGCAAGTGGCGTGTCGGGCTTAGGCACTCTATTGTCGGGTGCCTTTATTGCGATGGATGTGGGAACTTCTCATGATTATGTCAGGAATTTTACGGGTTTGGAGGTTCCACCAGCTATTACTGGAGATTCAGCGGGTAAACAATTCGTATTGGAGGCCGCTGACTTGGGTTCTTTGAGTGTGGGTGCCCCCGCTTATTTTCATCATATTCAGGTGGGGCAGATCATTGCGCTCGCGCTCAATGACGATGGCCGCGGGGTCACCTTAAAACTCTTTATTCAATCGCCCTATGACCGCTTTGTTACGAGCGACACTCGGTTTTGGCATGCTAGTGGTGTCGATGTGGCAGTTGATGCCGGTGGCGTGCACATGCAGACCGAATCGCTGACCACAATTTTGGCGGGCGGCGTCGCCTTAGAGGCACCGCCCGGATCGACGGCAGTAAGTCCCGTACCTTCTGAATCGCATTTCAAACTAGTGGCCAGCAGAGAGTCTGCCATGAAAGCGCCGGATGGTGCAGTTGAGACCTTTGTATTGTA
>JAYVYN010000212.1:0-3194 GCA_043784265.1 Gammaproteobacteria bacterium
TGGGTGCGCCTGGTGAGGTGGGTGGTGTGGACGCGTTAAAGCCGGAGCCCGCGCCAGCGAAACCGGCTGAGAAGCCTGCCGGCGCAAAACCCAATACAACGATGCCATCTGCTCAGATTGCGTCACCCAAAGGGTTTGGTGTGCAACTAGGCGCGTTCAGTTCCGGGCCAGAAGCGGCCAATCAACGCTGGACACATCTAAGCAAAGCTTATCCCGCTATATTATCGGGACTACACTCGAAAGTATCGCAAGTGACGGTCGCGAGTGGTCCTGTTTATAGGCTGCAAGTTGTGGGATTGAGTGAAAAGAAGGCCGCTGCCGTATGTAAGGAATTGAAAGCAAAGGCGCAGGCCTGTGTGACGCTACGACCTAGTCATTCATGAAATTGCTTCCAGTCTGTGTGATCACTATGTTGCTCGGAATGGGCAGCGCAGCTTAGGCACACCATTAGTGCCCAAGAATCTTGAGGGCTGGCAGGGGTGGGTGCAATACGGCGGGGGTGGTGGGATGCGTTGGGTCCTCAGGGCTGGTGGCGCGGTCACTTAACGCCCCCAGCAAACCCAACATAAAGGCATACTCCTTAGCGATGATGCGGTAGCGCTGGAAGCGACCAGACTTTCCGCCGTGCCCGGCTTCCATGTCGACGTGCAGAATCAACGGATTTTGGTCGGTCTTGAGGGCGCGCAACTTCGCTACCCACTTCGCGGGTTCATAGTACTGCACCTGGCTGTCCCATAACCCGGTGGTGACGAGTATTGCCGGGTACGCTTGAGCGCGAACATTGTCATAGGGCGAGTAGCTCAATAAATAATCATAGGTTTCCTGGTCGTCGGGGTTACCCCATTCATCGTACTCATTAGTGGTGAGCGGAATGCTCTCATCTAACATAGTCGTGAGTACATCGACGAAGGGTACTTGAGCGACGATGCCGCAATAGTCTTGAGGACTTATATTCGCGATGACCCCCATTAATAGCCCTCCCGCGCTGCCACCCATGGCGAATATTGAGGCTTTCGCAGCGTATCGATTTGCGACCAAATAGCGGGTCACGTCAACGAAGTCGGTAAAGGTATTTTTTTTGTGGAGTAGACGGCCTTGATCGTACCATTCCCGTCCCATTTCTTGACCGCCGCGCACATGTGCGATCACAAAAATAAAACCCCGATCCAGCAAACTTAAACGCGCTGAGGAAAAAACCGGATCCATCGACAAACCATAAGAGCCGTAAGCATATTGCAGCATCGGGGCGGAGGCGTCGCGCCTAAAATTCTTATGATAGACAATCGATACTGGAATTAATTGAGCGTCGCGAGCGGGTGCAAACAAAAATTCGGTGCGGTAGTCAGCGGGGTCAAATGTCCCCATGACGGGGTCGCTTTTGAGTAATTTTTTTGTGCCTGACTGAAGTGAATAATCGTAAATTGTCGTGGGTGTGGTCAGTGATGAATAGGCGTAGCGTAGGACTTCGGTATCCATCTCCGGATTTGCCGACAAGGACATGCTGTAAGCGGCCTCGTCGCTCGCGATGAAGAATTCTGCAGCGTTATTAAGAATTTTGACGCTGATTTTCTTGAGTCCGCCACTGCGGACCGACAGCGCCAAAAATGTGTTGAACACTTCGAAGTCTTGGATAAAAGTGTCAGGGCGGTGCGCCACTAGGTCGCGCCATTGTTTGCGGTCTGATTCCTGCCCCGCGCGAACCGTCATCAGTCTAAAATTTTTCGCTTGCCAATTGGTGCGGATAATAAATTGATCGTGAAGGGCTTCTATTTGATATTCGTGGTCCCGTTCCTGAGTCTGGAATACTTTAAAATTGAAATGCGTATCCCCGGCATCGGCATAACGCCATTCAGAGGAGAGTGTGTTTTCCATAGTCAAGAAAATAAAGCGTTCGTCTTTGGATTTGCTAACACCGGTGTAGAAACTAGTGTCGGTTTGTTGAAAAATAATTGTATCGAGCGTGGGGTCTTGGCCCAGCAGATGTTTTTTGACGGTTAGACCCAGTAATGTCTCAGGATCTTTTTCTACGTATAGAATTGTTTGGTTGTCATTCGCCCAGGCAATATCCGCTTCAACGTCGTTGATGCAGTCGCGCTGAAGTTTGCCGGTGATGAGGTTCTTAAAGCGTAGTCGATACTGACGCCTACCCACGCTATCTTCGCAAAATGCGAGCCAATCGGCGTTGGGTGATACGCTCAAGGTCGCGATCTGGTAGAACTCGTGTCCTTGGGCTAACTCATTGGCATCCAGCAGGATTTGTTCGGGAGCATCCAGGGTGCCGCGGCGCCGTGCGTGGATGGGGTATTCCTTGCCGGTGGTAAAACGTGTGTAATACCAATAGCCGTTGCGATGATAGGGGACGGAGGCGTCGTCCTGTTTTAGCCGGGCCGTGATTTCGTCGAATAACTGGTTTTCGAGTCCCTTAATATTACCCAGTTGCTGTTCCTCGTAGGCGTTTTCGGCCGCGAGATAGGTCAATACCTCTTTGTTCTTGCGCTCATCGTCACGTAGCCAGTAGTACGGATCGTTGCGCTCGCCGTGGGGGGAAACTACCGTATGAAGCTTTACAGCCGCAATGGGGGCTGTGGCGCTCGGGCTAGGGTTGGGATTAGGGCTAGTAGAGGACTTGAACATAGAGGGGTGCTTCTGACGAAACCTGGAGTATAGTTGGGAATGTTATCGGAGGGAGCGTTATGCAGACCGTCGGTCAACTACTCAAATTTAAGGGCGATGAAGTATTTTCGGTTGCGCCGCAAGATTCGGTGTTACGCGCGATCGAACTCATGGCTGAAAAGCACATCGGTGCGTTACTGGTTATGGAGCAAGGAAAGCTGCTCGGCGTCATTTCAGAGCGCGATTACGCGCGCAATGTGATACTCAAAAGTCGCTCATCGCACGATACCCCCGTCAGCGATGTTATGAGTTCTCCGGTGGTTACGGTCACTCCTGCGGATACCGTGCACCACTGCATGGAAGTCGTCACCAAGGAGCGATTTCGACATCTACCCGTGGTGCAGTCTGGTCGTGTGGTGGGCATGCTATCCATCGGTGATCTGGTGCGGGCCGTCATTCAGGATCAGCAGGCACACATCGAGGAACTTGAGCGGTACATTGCGGGTTGACGATGACCGCCAGCTAGGTATTATGTGATCTATAGGTAGGCGTGCTTATTTTAGTACCCCACCCGGCGAAGC
>JAYVYN010000213.1:0-10175 GCA_043784265.1 Gammaproteobacteria bacterium
AGGAAGCCGAGGCTGCGCTGGAAAAAGACTCGCCGCAAGTGGCCAAATGCAAACATTGAGCAGATTGTATCTTTATTGCTTATGGAAGGAAAACTTGGAGGTTTTCATTTTAATGATTCAAAATACGGCGATGATGACCTTACTGTTGGCAGTATGAAACCCTACCAGCTTTTTCTAATTTTTAATGAATTGGTAGAAGGAATGGATGCCAAAGGGATGAATCATACAACGGATTTAGGTTGGATGATCGACGCATCTCATAATGTAAAAGATCCTTTGGAAGACCTTCTTCAATCGGTAGAAGCCATAATGATAGCTTATGCGCAAGCTTTAATAATAGATAGGGTTAAATTGACCCAAGCGCAAAATAATAATGATGTAGTAGCCGCTCAGGAAATTTTGCAACAAGCTTTTCGCACCGATACCCGGGCGCTGGTAGCAGAAGCAAGACTGAGAGCAGGAGCGGCATTAAACCCGTTGGCTGTGTATCGTGCCGAAAAAGTAAGAGAAAATTTAATTAAGGAACGGGGTGCAAAATCATTTGCGACCGGACTATAATTTTTCTTAAAAACACCCTAAACAAGTAATATAAAATGACAGTGATCGCCATTTTTGATGTGGGTAAAACCAACAAAAAATTACTGCTGTTTGATGAGCAATATAAAGTAGTTTACGAGGAATCTGCAACTTTACCGGAGATAAAGGATGAAGATGGATTTGCCTGCGAGGATGTTGATGCCCTTACAAAATGGGTAAGCGATACTTTTGAAACTATTAGTAAAGATGCCGCACCAATCCGCTGGTGGTGTGGCAGACCGGTTCGGGCACGCAGACCAACATGAACGTCAACGAAGTGCTGGCGAACCGCGCCAGCGAGCTATTTCGCGATCAGTCCAAAACAAATTTGGCTGTTAATTTATTGGCGAATAGCAACTCGGCACAGGGCGAGGTGTTGCCAAAGGCCACTATGTATCCATTTTCAAATTTTCGCTCTTTAACACTGACTTCTACCAAATAGATCTACTACATATGCGATGAAACTTAGGCTCTAATTTGCGCGAAGACGGTCAGCAGTCTCTTCGCAAATTATCCACTTTTGAAGATTGAATCGCGTTGCCCCTCACGAGCGCACGCCAGCAAAGCGCACACTAGTATTGCTTTTTATGCAAGCCTGACTGGCTCAACTAAATACAATTGATCAATTACTAGGGACGCTCGATGGTTGCATGGAAAGCGGTGTAGAACGTATGAGTTTGCTTTGGCACGGTGTGCTATCGTCTCGGCAGCCGTCATTTTCGTGAAGGCTGCAGCGGACGATTCGGATCGGCGATATTAATATTCTGAACCACTTTTTTCCACCAATCCTGCTCGCATCATGTTGAAAGTCGGCGAATGAAAAAATTTATTTTGCCCAAAAACTTGCCTACATTCAGCGCTGGTCCCGTGGATTGCTAGTTCATCGGTAGGTTTTAGGTCTCATGGCACATATTCTCGTCCTGGCATACGTTGCGCTCGTCTACATTCGCCCCCACGACTATCTGCTTGCGCTTAAAGATCAGCCGATATTGCCGATTTTACTTATTGCCAGCTTCGTCGCTTGGCTTGGACTCCCCAACAAGAGCTTTGAAGCACCCCAACATAAACTACTACCCTTATTGCTACTGGTAATGAGTGCTTCGGTAGCCATCAGTGGTTGGGTCGGAGGGGCAATAATCACGTTCAGTGATTATGGTCCTTCTGTGATTTTATTTCTTTTCCTTAGCACCTGTCTGGATAGCGCGGATCAACACTCCCGGGCAATTCGCACAATTGCTGTCGCGACCATCGTACTGGCTATTCACGGAATAGATCAGTTCTGGACGGGAATCGGCTGGACCGGAGCGATGTTAAGTCAGGAAACAAGAATAACTTACGTCGGGATATTTAGTGACCCCAACGATCTCGCGCTCGCATTTGTCGTCGCACTTCCGTTGATTGTCTATTTGCTAACGGAAGCAAAATCGTTTTTCACGAAGACGCTGTGGCGGGCTTCTATCGTGACCGTCGCATACGCGATTTTCTTAACAAACTCTCGAGGCGGGATGCTTGGAGCGATCGCGGTTTTCCTGATCTATTTGCGTGGCCGATTTGGGATATTGAAGACATCACTCGCGGCGAGCGTTGGTCTTCTCGGGATCGCAATGCTGCCGACGCGACTGAACGAGCTCGACGCTAAGGAAGAATCGGCGGCAGAAAGGCTTGAGTCGTGGTTTCAAGGAATTCAAATGCTCAAACAGCATCCCATATTCGGTGTCGGCAAAGGTAACTTTACAGACCATCACTATTTAACTGCTCACAATTCATTCGTCCTTGTGTTTGCTGAACTTGGGTTGGTAGGCTATTTTCTATGGCTTTCGTTTGTCGGAATTTCGGTTTTCATGGTTTACCGAATCGCAAATGCATCGTCGCAACCGAATCAAACTACGACCGAAGATCAAAGTCAAAACTGGGCCCAATATCAAAAGCTTTCAAAGACGTACTTGAATGCCATGGTCGGGTTTTTAGTCTGTGCATTTTTTCTGAGCCGAAGCTACGTAATACTGCTGCCTATCTTGTGCGCACTATGCGTAGCACTCTATCAGTCTGTTCGTCGGAGATGGCCGGCTTTTGCGCCCATTACCCTTGCGTCGACGCTGTGGGCTATGGTTGCGCTTCAGTGCGGAAGCATTATCCTCATATACGCGATGGTGCGATTTTTCATGTGATGGGTAAATTGGCCTAAATGTTCACGAGTGCTTTAACTTGACGTTGCGCGGTTTTTCTCACCAACGTAACGGCGCATCTCAGGGGCATACTGCAGATATGAGAACGAAGGAGGAGTAGATTTACTGGAAAACAGACTATCAAATTTGTCATTCCATATTGCAAGTATGCCCTGCGGCTGGTGGCGGCCCGAATGATGGTCGTCAATTTCCAGTTCCACAAATCCGAATTCTGCGATCGCAACTTGCGCACCGCGCACGCAAGCTCTCTACGCGATTCTGCACCCTGACAGACAGAGTAACCTTGGTTTCATTTACATCCACCGCCCCGAATAAGGCGTCGTTTTCGGCGATCCATGCGCGAAGTTTCGAGCTCGCCGTATCTGCTACCAGGGAATTGGCGAATGAGTATGTATATTGCGGAATCATTCCACCCTCAAACCACACTTTTAGTTCGCGTCCTAGCACCATCGACACAAACGCGAGTGGCGAATCAAGGCGAAAGTACCAATTGGCCGCAGCTACCGCTTCTCGTTTCAATTTCGAGTTTGCATGTTGGCCCATTGACGACACCAGGATCAAAATGCGGTCGCAAGTTTTGCAAAATGCCATAAGCTGCGCCAAAAATGCGTCGAATAACGCTACCGCATCCAAGATGTCAAGGCGGTATTTATTTATCCATGACTGAGAATATAACTTTTCAGTGTAGTCATCTGGGAACAGGGCGTACCAATATCTGTGCTGAGTGGCGGCAATATGGTTTGTAAACATTACCGCGATGTCGGGATTCTCTTTGCGGACAAGTCGATAAAAAATTGACGCGAGAGGAGGGAATTGAAGGCTGCGTAATCGCTCTCTTGAGCGCATTATTTTAGGAATCGCACGCAAAGACTGCCAAATTGTAAAAATAGAAACGCCAAAACTGGCGGGTTTGGTCAGTGCCTGTGCCGCCAATCCAAGTAAATCAGTGAGCCCCGAAACAGATGCGCGCCCGTTTTTTTTGTTAACTGGATATTCAGTTTTTGAAACGATTCAAACTTCGCAGGTAGTGTCTTACAATCGGGCGCGAAACAGTCCGGAACAATGAAGCAGTATTTCGCTTGCCGCGCCAAATCGTTCAATGGCGACGAATGGAGAACGTTGACCAATCCTACCGATTTGCCGTCCACTGCGGCCTGGTGCCACCAAAACAGGTTGGGATCCGGCTTTGGATCGTTATACCAGTGAATTTTGTGATCTGAATACGGCAAGCCTGTGTTGAGTGAAGCCCAAGTTTGCGACGGGTAAAGGTCATCAACCTCGACATCGTCTGCAAGCGTCTGGTAGCTCTTGCCTTCCTCAAAAAATCCTGCCACCGCAGAGTTTGGGAACGCGTCGCAGTATTTTTTCCAAACCTGCTGCGGGACTTCATTTACTTCAATTATGCAAATTTTTTGATCCATGAGACGCCCCCCTAACTACGTTGACAAAAGCTCGTGCTTAAAATGGAGAAAGGATTAATGTACGTGCTAAAAAGGCGATTTAGTGTAGTGCGAAATTCTGTTTGGAATTGCAGTATTTTAATGAAAAAGTTAGATGGTAAGCGACTCTCGCCCGCTGCTAGGACCCTAAAGAAGTGTCCGCCAAAATTACGGTAAGGAACCAGTGTTACACACCCAGGGGGTTAACTAACGGCCATCCACCGCGCGCGTACGCATGCATGCCTGCAGCATAAGTTTGAAACTATGATGATCCGGTCCAATATCCTGCACCGCCGAAGCATCGACAACCTGTACTGACGATCCTTCCTGATTTATACCGGCGGCAGTTAGTGCAGCCAGATCGACAGAATGATGCAGGTGAATGCCGGGAATGTATAAATCGCGGCGCCGAGAAACGCGCAATCCTGGAAACGGCGCTCGCTCACGGGCTTCTGCGGTGGCGCGCAAAATAAGTGTAGTGCGCGCCTCAAGCGGCAGCGTGCCCGTTCCCAACTTGTAAGCATCGCGTACAAGCGTTTGTGCATACACACTGTAGGCTTTGGCTTTGGGAAACATACCGGCGCGGTTATATAGCGCTTCAGCTATTAATCCCGGCGAAAAGCGCCGCATGATCTTGGACACGGCACTACCAGTTGGCATTCCGAATACCGCGCGCTGTTCTATACCAAAGTCCAGCCTTCCGAATGCAAAGCGTGCGGGGCGAAGAGTGTAGACAGAACCACCAGATGACTCATAGTGCGCCGGGAATAAAACTCCGTCGCGGTTTCGTGCAATTTTGGGTGGCTGCTGTTCATACAGCATGCCCACATAACTTACCGCGTGATCAGACACGAAACCGCGTGAAAACTTGGACCCTGTTGAGCGCTCTAACAGCGGGGGCGTGTGAATGCTGCCGGCAGCGATCCAAACACGCCGACCACGGTAACAAGTCCCATCGGTCGCGATTACTTCTATTCGCTTATCTTTCCAGATGAATCGATCTGCGGTCTGCGCATGTATCTCCAACCTGCTCCCATACGATTGGGCCAGAGACTTAAACTCCCGGGCTGGTCGAATAGGTCGCCATGGCACAAAAAATTGCGGCTGTCGCAAATGCTGAGGCAACGCAACCCGCGGATAAAACTTATTAAACAGTGCCGTAAAATCAGCGTCGCTCGACGAGCCAAAATTAGATGTTTGGCTCATTGGAATAACGCCGTGCCAATAGTTCCCTAACCCACCGAGGCCGAGATAGGCGCACGGCACCAAACGCTGCAGATTGTAGTGGCAAAAACTTTCTTCTGTTGGCCCGGAAAGTACCAACGTTCGCTGCTGACGATTTAAGCCCAGCACGGCACCTAAAGCTGATATTCCTGACCCAATAACTATATTGTCGTAGATCACCAGCAATTACTCGGCTGAAGTGAGGAGAGCGCTAATTATGGCGCATCCACATCAGCAACCGGGACGCCGTACATTCGAACAATTCGCGCTGGAATACCCACTACGGTTGCGCCATCTGGAATATCTTTCGTTACCACGGCGTTTGCGCCGATCTTCACGTTGGAGCCCACTTTAACGCCGCCAATTATTTTGGCTCCGGCGCCAATATAAACATTGTCCCCGAGAACCGGACTTTTATTGCGCTCAGCCCCAAGGGTCACGCCGTGGTAGATCACGAGATTTCGCCCGGCCCTGACGTTGGTATTTATTACAACGCCGATACTGTGGAGGATAACGAATCCCGGCGCGATGTCAGCGTTGCGTCCAAGTGTGGCATTCGTTATGAGGGCGTTTAGCCGATATATCACTGCCGCGAATATCTTGAGATGATGTGTCTGACAAAATCGCATCATTCTAAACATGATCTGCGCTGCGCTGCCGTCATTCACCAGCATGCGAAATAAAGAGGCCTTGGTTGGAGGTAGTTCGTATACAACCGCTTTCTGACGGAGGTCGGCTATAAGGTTGCTAAACATCGGCATTTACTTTGGCCAGCTTGCGGGCCTGCGCAAGCTTGACAAGTTCGCCCAGCGCTACAACCTTCCTATCCCAAGTTTGATCCCGCATCGCTTCGCTGCGCAGTCGGCGAGTGCCAATGGAATCATTTCGAAGAGCGGTCTTCACGCCGTCTTCAAAAGCAGGGTAATTCTCCGCGACTATGCAGTGGTCCGGGTAACCGCGCATTTCTGGCAAATCGGTTGATACTATCTGTAGCCCGGCGCTCATGTATTCCCGCAGCTTAATAGGATTCATATGCCGCGTGAGATCATTGATCTTGTGGGGAATTAGCGCAACGTCTAACCCTTTGCAATAGGCTGGGAGCTCAGAATGCGGCTTGCGTCCTAAAAAATGTACATTAGGAAAGCGTTTTAACGGTGAGGTATCCACACACACCTTACCTATTAAGACAATGCTCCAATCTGGATTGCGCCCTGCAAGATAGCCAATCAGGTCGAGATCGAGCCATTCTTCAATCAGTCCGTAAAAACCCAGTATGGGTCGTGGCAGCGCGGTCAGGTCTGACGGTATCGCAGTGGATGCGGCAAGCGCCTCTGCAAACATTCCGTACTTAACTCCATGCGATGCCAGGTAAGTGTTGGGATTGAACTTGCCCAGTTTTTCGACTAGTAGACGCGAGGTAGCGAAGACAATATCAGCGCGCGTGGCCAGGGATTTGACCATCTCGCCAATTTTTTTGCCGTCCACAGAGCTGAAGCCCGTCCACTCGTCCGTGCAGTAATAGACAATTAACTCTTCGCCCAAACGACCAACGTATTCTGAGGAAGTTGGAACAAATGTCCAAAGTTGAAAGTTTTGCATCCCAAGCTGGCGACGCAACAGTCCCAATGTAAATCGCAAAATATGACGATTGAGCCGAATGGCCCATTGGCGATGATGAAAAGGAAGAACAATGGGTGAAAACAACCACATTTGCGGAGCGACCTGTTTAGCGCCTCGCAAAAAACTCAACACGCGGCGCAGTATTTTGCCAAGATCGCGCCCACTGGCCAGATTGGGCGAACGCGTGGAAATTGAATTTACCCAAAGAACACGATTGTGTTTTGCGAGCTCAAAAAGCACATGATTGCAACTTGTTGGGTCTTCGTTCCAATCTTTTGCAAAACAAATTATGTTCTGCCCTTTCATCCCCGTAGCACCGGTAGGCGCATCGCGGTCAGCGGCACTCCCCGCGACAAAAAACATAAACTCCCTTTCCGGCTGCAATTCAAATACGCCTAGGCGCTGCGCTTGCTGAAATCTTAGCCCCAATAGCCGACGCAAGTCTGGCGAAGTTACTCTTCGTATTATAGACGTTCGCCCTGCAACTCGTCGTGAAGTCAAGTGTTGTAATGCCAGACATTTCACGCGGCGCCGATGACCATTTCAACAAATTCTCGGGCGACGCTTTTGCATTAATCATGTTGATTTTTAGTATTCAATAGCAAGCTTTGTTCGACCCCCACATTCCCGCTACACGCTCCGTATTGCAGCTGTATCTGCTTGCTAATCTGTACGACTGGCCTATGCCTGCAATCACTCCGTCACGTCCAAATCACTTAAGGTGCTGCCGTGTTCTACAACTCAGTTTTATGCGCCAGCAAATTTCTTTCGGCAACAATTGAATTGATTACCTTACCGTACATCTGGGCCACCTCATTCCAATCCGGGGTGCCGGCAGAGCCAGAAATCAAACCGCGATCCCAACGGCGTTCCATAACCTCACCAATGGCTTGTGCCAGAGCAGCGGCGTCGCCGGCTGGAACAAGTATTCCCGACTCCGCATTTACCATGTCCGGCAACGCACCCACGCGAGTGGCGACGACGGGTAGGCCACACGCGAGTGCTTCAAGGACAACATTGGGCATACCCTCCATCAAGCTGGGCAGGCAAAACGCGTCTCCAATCCTGAGCCAGTTGGGGACTGCAGAATGTTCAATGCTACCCACCAAACGAACTACATTTTTTAGTGCGCGAGCACGTATGTCTGCTTTCAGTTCACTTTCTAATTCTCCGCTGCCAATCAACAGCGTCTCAAAATTTAGGCGGCCGGTCTGATTAAGTATCGAAAGCGCCTCAATAAGGAACCGCAGGCCTTTGACAGGATGCAATCGACCCACAAACAGCAGGTATTTTCGCGACGGGTTTAATCCCAATTCATTACATAGCAGTTCCCGCTGTTCCAGCGGTACGGGACTAAAAATTTGCTTGTTCACCCCGTTCGGCAAGTAATGCGTACGGTGGGGTGAAGCCCCTAACGCAATCAGCCGCGCCGCAAGCGCATGGCTCACGCCCGACGCGGCCTCGACTGACTTTAGCATTTGCGAAATTTGCTGGCGCCGCCGCGGAAATTCGCCAGACACATTAATATCAGAGCCAAGTGCCGTTACCAGGATTGGACAGCCTATCGTCCTGGCCAAATGTGCCGCCGCTACTCCATCAGGATAAGCCCAGTGTGCATTGATCGCATGTATTCGATGCTGCCGATGTAACCGTTGCAGGAGACGGGCGGACGCCACAGATTGAAACCACGAATGTAAAATTAGCGGCAAGCCTCGCACAATTAAATGGCGGGGATGGTAGACCTCAATGTCACCTTTGTTGTAATGAAATGGCTCCCCCGCGTACTTTCGATAAGCACCAAGGCGACAAAATCCAGGCAGTGTCGCCAGCCACGGTATCGGATAAATGACGGTGACACGATAATGGCGCGATAACGCTTGCGCCAATTGTGCTGTGAAGATTTCGCGGCTAGGCTCCCGCAACGTCGGGAAAAGTGTGGTGTATAAAACCAAGTGGCACTTCAAACTTTTGCACCGTCATAAAGAGCCAAATACTGTTCGATCATGGCTTGATCATTAAATCGCTGCGATATCGATATTCTGCCTGTGGCGCCTAGTTGATTCCGCAACTGCCGATTCATCGCGAGTTGCTGGAGGTATTGACCCATTTCTACCGGCTTTTCCAAGGGTACGAGATAGCCGCTGACGCCATGCTCAATAATTTCAGTATTGCCACCCACCGCAGTTGCAACCACGGGAAGCCCGGAACTCATAGCCTCCAGCAACGTCAGGTTCATTCCCTCGCTTACCGAGCAAAGCACATATGCATCCATGGCGTTAAAAAGCTGGTCCGTGTCCCGCCGATCGCCAAGGAACTGGGTCAACTCTGAGATGCCGAGTTCTTGGCTAAGGGCCTCCAACCGGCCACGCTCGGTTCCATCACCAACGATGAGTAGTTTTTTCTTCGTCGGCGGGTCGCGACCGAATGAGGCAAAGGCGTTTAGAAGTAGCGAATGATTCTTGACCGGCACTAGGCGGGCCACAATTCCGATAACAAAATCTTCCTTTGTGTAGCCAAGACTTTCGCGGATCTGCGTACGAATCGTCCCGTCAGGCCTGAACCTCGCCGTGTCAACGCCGTTAAGAACTATCTTTACCCTCGCGGGCACGATGCCAATTTCTTTGGTCATTACGCTGTGTACATGACTTGAAACGGCAACCACATGGTCCGTCATCCGGCTCAACCACCGTTCAGCGAAATAATAACGGCGTGAAGCGAAGACACCAGAATGTTCAGTATGAATATGCCGAATGCCGCTTAAACCGAACACTGCAAGCGCGCCATAAAGCCAGGCAGAGAAATTATGTGTATGCAGTATCGCGGTCTTTTGATCTTGCATCAGTCGGCGCAAGCGCATCACCAACGCTACATCCATCCCTGTTTGCTTGTGCAAATGGTGAACGGGAATGCCCAAGCCCAGAAGAATTTTTTCAAGGGCACCGCCACCTTCAAAAACAACGACCTCGGGTGCGAATCTTTCAGCAGGCAGGAGCCTGATCATGTCAACGATCATGGTCTCAATACCACCCGTCGCCAAGCTTTGATTGATGAAAAGAATTTTTTTGCGCGGCGCCATGCGTAATTATAGCGTTCAACACTGCGAGCCCGCGTTAGCCCAGCTACTTCGGTA
>JAYVYN010000214.1:0-5560 GCA_043784265.1 Gammaproteobacteria bacterium
GGAAAAATCGACGTCTTTCCTACGCGCACCTATGTCGCTATCGCTCGCGAATGGCATGACAAGGCATTGCAGCGCTTACGCGCAGGTAAGATCAAAGGCCGGACCTTTCGGATTCGCGGGATAGGAAGCCAGGAATGACTTTCTCCTCATTAGGATTATCGGCTGATCTCCTGCGTGCTATCAGCGAGCGCAACTATCTCGCGCCGACTCCGATCCAGCAAGCAGCGATCCCGGCGATCCTCCAGGGCACGGATGTGTGGGCTTGCGCTCAAACCGGGTCAGGCAAGACAGCTGCCTTCGTTTTGCCACTTCTGCAGCAGACGCTGCACCGCGATCGCGATACGCCGCTTCGTGTTCGCACCCTGATACTCGTCCCTACACGAGAACTCGCCGCACAGGTAGGGGAATCGATTCGACTCTACGCCCGCTACCTGCCGCGGCCGATCAAGACCATCATCGTCTTCGGCGGCATATCGATCAATCCTCAGATGATGGCGTTGCGCGGTGGCGCCGATATCGTCGTCGCCACTCCAGGCCGCCTGCTGGACCTAGTCGATCACAATGCGCTGCGGCTCGCGGACGTGACGACACTGGTACTTGACGAAGCTGACCGGCTCCTCGATCTGGGGTTTTCCGATGAACTCGCTCGCATCATCGAGCGACTGCCGCGGCGGCGTCAGAACCTGCTGTTCTCCGCGACCTTCCCACCCGCCGTTCACCGACTCGCGGAAGAGTTGCTACACGATCCGATGCGTATCGACGTAGCGTCGACCACCGCCACGCAACCTGCCATCCTGCAGCGGGCCATTCACGTCGACCCCGCGCGTCGCACCCAGCTTCTGCGCCACCTGATTGTGGAACAGGGCTGGACCCGGGTGCTGGTGTTCGTCGGCACCAAGTACTCGTGCGAACACATCGCGGAGAAACTGCGCCGGGCGGGAATCCAGGCGGCTGCCTTTCACGGCAAACTGAGCCAGGGTGCCAGAACCAAGGCGCTTGCCGATTTTAAGGCCAGTCGGGCCAGGGTTCTCATAGCCACCGATGTCGCCGCGCGTGGCATCGATATTGCGCAATTGCCAGCGGTGGTAAATTACGATCTGCCGCGCTCGACCGTGGACTACACGCACCGTATAGGACGAACGGGACGCGCCGGAGAAAGCGGTGTTGCGGTGAGTTTCGTCACTACCAGCGTCGAGGCTCATTTCCGCTTGATCGAAAAGCGTCATGGTATTCATCTGCTCCGGGAGGTCATCGCCGGGTTCGAACCGGTGGAGGCTGCAGCGGCTTTCGCATCCTCTGATTGATGGGAAGCGCTCGGGCTTGAGCGCATAAATGTGTCGATAGTATTGGCCTCGATAATATTGGCCGGGCGGCTATTCACAGTCACAACGGGCTTCATACGACGGAAACTGGTTCACTGACGAAGAACGCCTCGTATGGCAGTGTTACATGAATGGCCTTTTGGAGACACGACACATGGCAGCGTTCCTATCCCCGCTCAAATCGAAGCCGCTCAGACTTCCGGGGCAGTCCTTGGACGAACAGATCGACTACGTCCTTAACGATAGAGCTGCTGGATACGTATTCGGCGCCGGGTGTGTGTGCTTGCTCGCCGCTACGGAGTGGTTCGGATATTTGATGCACCGACCGCGAATGCCGCTGCTATTTACGGGGATGGCGCTGGTTGGTATCGGGATTGCCGCCTGGCGTCTCTCCGCCATCAAAACGCAGTTACGCCAACTGTGTCTCGGCCGTGACGGCGAGCGCTGCGTTGGTCAGTTCCTAGAGAGGCTTCGAGAGGATGGCAGTTAGGTTTTCCACGATGTTCCGGCGGAAGGATTTAATTTGGATCACGTCGTGATATCGAGGCACGGTATTTTCGCTATCGAAACGAAGACGTGGACGAAGCCCTGGCCCAAGGCAACAATTTTGGTGGATGGCACTGAGCTGCTGGTGGCGGGACGGAAGCCGGACCGCAATCCAATGCAGCAGGCGGCCGGTGCGGCCCGCTGGCTGGAGAGCTTGCTTGCCGAGTCAACTGGTAAGCAATTTCAGGCTCGCGGGGTTGTCGTGTTTCCCAGCTGGTGGGTGGAGCAGCGGTCGCCGCGGGGCGCCGTATGGGTGCTCGAGCCGAAAGCATTACCGGAACGCATACGCCACGAACCCGAATCGATTAATTCAAGCGACGTGGCGTTGGCATCATCACATTTGTCAAGGTATGTCCGGTCGATGGCAGCGAAGCATGATCGATAGAGATCCTCATAAGATTAGTGTCGAATACCCTGTGAAAAACTTGCGCGTTCCGAACTTCGAGGTATCATTTTAGGACGCAGGTACACCGGCGTGGTCAGTCGCTCTCTAGCGAACAGACTCCAGAATTAAAGCATTTTCCGAGCCGGTGCAGTTTTAGGGGCAACTCAAATTTTAAAAAAAATAAAAACCGAATTGAAAGAAAATAGTACTCGTTGTATCTCAGAGCCTCCCTGGCCACCATTACACCCTAGGCTGATTACGCCCCAGCGCGCTCGGTAGTGCGGTCTCACTCATTGCCGCGGTTAGATCCGCATGCCGCCGGTAACTGGGACGACTTCGCCCGTGATATACGCTGCGCCGGCACAGAGGTACACGATCACTTCCGCATAGTCTTCTGTTTGCCCCACGCGTGCCAAAGGCACGGTAGCCTTTGCCGCTGCGCCCATGTCGCCGAACGAGCATTCCCAATTTGAATTCACATAACCCGGTGCAATCCCGTTGACGCGAACCGCCGGTGCGAGACCGCGAGCGAGTTCTCGAGTCAATCCCGCGAGCCCTGCCTTGGCCGTGGCATAGGCGGTGCTGCTGCCACCACCGCCTAGGGCAGCCACCGATACCGTGTTAACGACGGCGCCTTTCGCGCCGGTTAACGCTGGGGCCAGCGTCTTCGTCATCCAGAAGGCGCTCAATAAATTGATGCGCAGGATCCGATCCCAGAAATCATCCGTCAATGCGTCGAGATCCGAGGCTGGAATGGGGGTACGAGTACCCGGAGCGCCGGCGTTGTTGACGAGATAGTCGAGTCCGTCGAGCAATTCCAATGTGTTGAGCGCCACATCGCGCGCGCTCGCGGACATACTGAGGTCGCCGGGCACGGCTTCTACTTGGAAACCTTGACCTTTGAGATCACTCACGGCCCTGGTCAATGCGTCTGTCGGCAAGTCGTTCATAGCCACATGGGCGCCGCTGCGAGCCAGCAGTCCGGCAGTTGCCAAGCCGATGCCCGATGCACTGCCAGTCACGAGCGCACATCGTCCCTGCAAATTAAAACTGATCAGCGCACTCTTGGTCATGGAATCCTCTGTTTAAGTGTTGGCGATACGCTCAGGCATTGCGATCGCGTTCGAAGATAGCGCCCATTGAATGGGCGCTATCTTCGGCAACAGCAGCACCCAACCGATCAAACCCAGAACATTCACGCCGGCGGCGAGCGCGAACGCCGCGTCGAACAGTCCGGTCTGATCGACCAACACGCCGGTGATCGCCGGTGCGATAAGACCTGCCACGTTGCCGGCGGCGTTTTGCACTCCCACCCAACGAGCGCTCGCGCGGGGGCCGGCGAGGATCTGCGGTATGGCGAACAAACCAGGGTAGGAACAGCCGCTGACGATCTCGAACACGAACAGCGCCGCGATCGAACCCGCTGCCGGCAGCATGACCATGCCGATCATGCAGGCGATTCCCGCCACATGGTTGGCCGCCATAATGCCCTTGTAGACCATCGTGGGGCTGCATCCTGCGCGGATCCAGCGATCGGCGAGCCAGCCCATGGCGAGCGCGCTTAACGCGTTGAGCAGATAGGCCCAGGAGGCGATGGTCACCATCGAACCCATGGAAAAGCCGCGCGACTTAATGAGATAGAACGGCAGCCAAGACACGATGAAGTAGTAGCCGTAGTTCGAGGCAAAGTGTCCGAGCGAAGCGCCCCACAGTTCGCGGCGTCTTAAGATTTGCGGGAACGAGGGTTGGGAATCGGCGGTAGGTTGCTTTGGCGCGGCGGGCGGACTGATCCTGACGCGACTCCACGGCCAAAGCCACACGAGCGACACCGCACCGAACACGATGAACACCGGCCGCCAGCCGCAGACGGTCATCAGATAACCGCCGAGCAAGGTGCCGACGGCGGGTCCCAGTAAATAACCGAAACTCATGATGCCGTTGGCGACGCCTAAGCGACTGACTTCTACGGCGTGTGCCAGCACCTTCGACGCACACGGAAAGGCAACGCTTTCACCGATGCCGAGGAGCACGCGCAATACCAACAGTGTGACGAAACTTCCCGCAAACCCGGTCGTCAGTGTCGCCACCGACCAAATGGTGATACCGGCAGCCAGTACGGGTTTGGCGCCGTAACGCTCGGCGAGCCATCCCATAGCAGGCATGCAAACCACATAGCCGTAGTAAAACGCAGAGAGCAGGACTCCCAGCTGACTCGCACTCAGGTGCAGCTCGTCTTGTATCATCGGAGCCGCGGTGGCTAAATTACCGCGATCGATATAGTTGATGAATACCGCCGCGGTCACCAGTAGAACGAGGCGCGCCGCCGATGGATTCTTAACCAATGTGCTGGCTCTTAATCGGGCCGCGGCCTATGCGACCGTGACCACGACATTGCCGATCACGGATCCGGTCTCCACCGCGACATGCGCCTGCGCCGTGTCGTCCAAGGCAAATCGCGCGCCGATATGATTTTTCAATATCCCAGCGTCGAGTGCCTCGTTGATCAGGCCACAGGCACGTCGGCGCTGAGCGTTGGTGAGTAGATATACGAGCAGCATTTGTACCGTGGTGTGATTGAACATCATCGGGTAGAACGGCAATGGCGGCGTCGGTACCGCCGCGGATCCATAGGCCGCGATCACCCCGCCGATTTTGAGGACTTGATTGGACACCGTGAGATTGCCGCCGAACTCGACCTCGATTATACGATCCACGCCGCCACCGGCCGTTAACTCTTGGATGGCCGCGACAACATCCTGTTCGCGATAGTTAATCACGTGATCCGCACCGGCTGACTTGGCATGCGCTGATTTGGCCGCGCCGCTCACCGTTGTGATTACGCGTGCGCCCGACCATTTGGCAAACTGAATCGCGTAGTGGCCCACGGCACCAGCACCGCCCGTCACCAACACGGTTTTGCCGGCGAGAGGTCCGTCGCCCAGCACCGCGTGACAAGCGGTCATGGCGGGAATGCCAAGACAAGCGCCGCCCTCAAAATCGGTGTTCAACGGGAGTGAATGAGCCTGGGCTGATGGCAGGCAGACAAACTCGGCGCAGGTTCCAAACGGCCGTTTCCAGGCCGCATTCCAAGTCCAAACGCGCTCGCCGATCCGCTTAGAGTCTATCCCGCTGCCGATCGATTCAATGACGCCGGCGCCATCCGAGTGGGGTATCACATAGGGATAGGCGAGCCCTCCGCGAGCGCCGGCCCTGGCTTTGACGTCCGATGGATTGACTCCGGAGGCGTGGATTCGGATCCGAACCTCGCCGGCTCCTGGCGTCGGCGTAGGACGTTCGCCGGCGCGTA
>JAYVYN010000215.1:0-3070 GCA_043784265.1 Gammaproteobacteria bacterium
AGGGCAAGTAAGGCTACGGCCGTATCCGGGTCACCCGAAGGCTGCGCCAATCAGGCATGCGTGTCGGTGCGGAGCGGGTACGGGAAAGCCTTCTGCGACAGGGTTTGCGCTCGGTGTATAGCAAGAAATATCGCCTCACAACCGACTCGAACCGCTGCAAGCTGGTCACCGAATCAAGCGTGGACAACTGACATCACCTCCCTAAAGACCGATGAGGGCTGGCTCTATCTGGCCGCTATAGTGGATCTAGGGCCACGCCGAATCGTTCGGTTGGGCCATGAGCGAGCGGATAAGCGCAAAGCTGGTCTGCGATGCGTTGCTGATGGCGTACTGGCGTCGCCACCCGACACCCGGATTGCTGATGCACTCAGATCGCGGCATGCGAGCGACGTTTGCCGCGAACTCCTGCAGCAATTTAACATGACGCAATCGATGAGCAGGAAAGGCAATTGCTGGGATAATGCGCCGATGGAGAGCTTCTTCAAGACGCTCAAAGTCGGACGCGCGCACCGACTGCAATACACCTCGCGTGATCAGGCAAGACTTGCTATCGTGAATTGGATTGAAGGGTTCTACAATGCAAGACGTCTGCATTCGGCGATCGGCAGTCGATCACCCGCGGACTTCGGGCGCAGCTTGATAGCTGCATGAGTCTGATGTACGTGGAATCGAGCCAGGGTCACCTGAAATTTTCCGCATTGGGAAAATCTGGCGGTAAAACTGACGGTATTAGAAACGTCGGTTTTTAAGAATTCCATTGTATTAATGTAAGTGAATGGGCGACTGATTGGAAGTCTGTTGCCGGCCAATTGAAAATGCATATTTCCGACGAGCTATGAGCAGCATAGCTTCTGGTAGTGTACCTAATACCTAGGGGCGGGATCCTCCGGTATCTTGATCGTTGTGGCGCTACACTAGGCAGGTGAATTCATACAGTGATATTGATTTTATGCAAAGGGCGCTCGATCTAGCAAGACGCGCAGAGGCCGAGCAAGAGGTGCCCGTCGGGGCGGTGTTAGTGCGGGGCAATGAGGTGATTGCGGAGGGTTGGAATCGTCCGGTGAGCACCCATGATCCGACTGCTCATGCGGAAATTGTCGCTCTTCGGGCTGCGGGTTTGCGCGAGTTAAATTATCGGTTGAGTGAGACCACTTTGTATGTGACTTTGGAACCCTGTGCGATGTGCATTGGAGCCCTTATCAATGCGCGGGTGGCGCGAGTCGTGTTCGGCGCGTGGGATTTGAAGGCGGGGGCCTGCGGCAGTTTGTTTGATTTACCGCGGGATACTCGCTTATTGCATCGAATTGATATATTCGGTGGCGTATGCAGCGATGAGAGCGGGGTTTTATTGCGGAGTTTTTTTGAATCGCGACGTTAATGTTGGACGCGATGCCGCGCTAATTTAATTGAGTGATACGCCGCCCGATATGCGATCAAGCAGGTCTCGATAGCTGCGCACGCCCTCTACGTAGTGAACCGGTTCGGATCCGCGAGCGTAGCCATTGGCAGTTTGGGCGTACCAATGTTCCTGTGATAGTAACGGCAAGTACTCACTGACGTCAGTCCAAGAGTCAGGGTCGCGTCCGGCTTTTTGAGTGAGTATTCGCGCATCCTCTACATGTCCATAACCAATATTGTAGGCGGCTAGTGCAAACCATGTTCTATCGGGTTCTGGTACATGTGTCGGGATGGTTTGATACATGCGTTGAAAATAGCGAGCACCGCCTAGGATACTTTCATGGGCATCGGTAAGATTGGTGACCCGGGATTCGCCAGCGCTTTTTTGGGTCAATTGCATGAGCCCAACAGCCCCCTGCGGCGAGGTGGCCTTCGGGTTCCATTTAGACTCTTGATAGCCCATGGCGGCCAATAGCTGCCAATCCTGGCTGCTTTCAGTGGCGGCTTCCTCGAACCATTGGCGGTAGCGGGGCAGTCGATTATGTAAATGGCGAACAAATCCGCGATCGGAAACGTCGCTGAGATCCCCGTCCGTCGTAGCGTTGAGGCTGCCTTTATCCTGTGTGCTAGCCGTTATGGGGCCAGGAACGTCCGCTAAAGACCCCAGTGGGCTTATCAATAGGGTAGATGCTGAACTCGTCCCTAAAAGCGCAAACGCCGCTAAGGTCAATTTAACTCGCAGGGCCATAATTTGGACTCCTTAGGTTATTCGCGATGCGCTAGAATAACAGACTGGGTGTATGCCCGTGACCGGGCAGAGCTTTTTTGGCGGGTGGTGCTTAGTGCATCACAAGCAGAAAAGGCATAAGTTAATTGGAGAGGTACCGAAGTGGTCATAACGGCGCCGACTCGAAATCGGATGGTCGGGTAATACCGGCACGTGGGTTCGAATCCCACCTTCTCCGCCACCCCTTTTGGGTAAGTATATAGGCTGCCAATATAGGCTTTTGCAGGGGGATCGATATGCGAGCGATAGACCAGTGGGTCGTTTCGCTGGTCGTACGCAGAACTAACAGGCTCGCTTGATGTTGGGCGCTCAGCGAATGGCGGAATTATCGGTGGCCAGTCGGCTTGCTGCTCGAGGCGGCAAATGTCGCAGGCAGCGACGCGCCCACGAGGTTTACTTCGCTTAATTCTGGAAGCGTCGTTAGGGCTTCGGTGATCAGCTGTTCACCGTAGCGCAAATCGGTAGCCCATAAATCGGCGGCTCGCTTCCCATCGCGACTCGCGATTGCCTGTACAATTTGTTGATGGGTTGACTGAAACCATTCGGACACGTTTAAGCTGCGAATGCCGACGTATAATATTCGCAGCGTCAGATCTTGGAGTTGCTTGAGTGTGGCGATGAGGCGTTCGTTGCCGCAATACGAGGCAACAATGAGATTGAATTGGCGATTGGCTTGCAGAAAATCGACCAGGTCGACATGGCTGGTCAGTTCGTAGCGGTTCAGTGAGATTCTTTGCAAGCGTTCCAAGTCCGCTTCCGAGAGAACAGTTGCGGCCGCGAATTCCGCGGCGCGTGGTTCTAGGAGAAGCCGTAGCCCATAGATATCGCGTACATCCTTGAGCGTCAGCGCCGCGATCCGTGGACAACGTTCATCGGTCTTGTCGA
>JAYVYN010000216.1:0-9872 GCA_043784265.1 Gammaproteobacteria bacterium
GCAAGGGTGCCGATAATATCGTCCGCCTCATAGTGCGCACTCGCATACTCGGCAAGCCCCATCAACCGACAAAATTCGCGGCAAAGGGAGAATTGACGCTCTAAATCCGCAGGAGGCGCATCGCGATTGGCTTTATACGCAGGATAAATTCCATTGCGAAAGGAAGTTTCGGATTTAAGACTTTGATCGAAGGCAATACCGATGCGCTCCGGCCTAACCTCTTCCAATAAATCGGATAAAAATCGTGCAAATCCGTACAGCGCATGAGTCGCATTGCCTTGCGTGTCCACCATGTCGGGAGGCATAGAATGATAGGCTCGAAAGATGAAATAGCTGGCATCAACATAGTAAACAACGCCGGATCGGCCCAGCAAACTCACATTGGCCAGCGTTGCATGCGCTCGTGCAGAGGGCTAGAACGCGGAAAATGTGCGATCAAATATTCCATCTGATCCGCAAGTACCCGGCGGCCCTTCAGGAAAATGTATTCCGCATAGGTCGGTGTAAAGGGCACCGCCAACAATTGCATACCCGCCTGCTCGGGTGTGCGGGAAGCCTTGGCATTGTTGCAACGTCGGCAAGCCGATACGACGTTCTTCCAATGATCCTGACCGCCGCGACTGAACGGGGTGACATGATCTCGGGACAACAGGCCGTAGGTGAACCGCGCGCCACAGTACAGGCACAGGTAGGCATCACGCCGAAACAGCGTCTGATTATTAAGGGGTGGGGTATATCCTGCTCCTCGCAAATTACCCGGATTTCCCGTATGCCCCAGCGTCGCAATAATAGAATTCACATCCACCGTGGTACGCAATCCGGTCTTCGCGCAAGTTCCTCCATAAAGCCGATAAAGTAAGGTCCCACACGCATAAGCGACCTGTTCGGTATGGTACAGCCGCGCGGCCTCCCGATAATCCACCCACTCCAAAGGCATGCCCGACACATCCGTGCGCAGGATTTGTTGCGACAAAGGATAGCCTTGCGATACGACCCCAAAGTCGTCGCGCCAATCCAACACTTGGACATTTCCTAGAATTTCAGGCTTCATAGCTGCCTAACAATAAACGACTCCTATGTCATAATTCAATCTTTGTGGAGATATCCTCACATGCCTGTCGTTATCGGTGTCCTCAGGGAGACCGTTCCCAATGAAACTCGCGTTGCCATTGTTCCCGAGGTTGCCGCTAAATTTAAGGCGGCGGGTGCACGCGTTCTAGTTGAACGGGGGGCAGGCGTACAGGCCCGTTTTCCAGATAGTCTCTACATTGACGCCGAAATTAGCGATTTAAGTACGATATTGGCAAGCGCCGATATTTTGTTAAAAGTCCAGCCGCCAAGTCTAGATGAAGTCAATGCTATGAAGCCAGGCGCGCTCATTGTTGGTTTTATGCAGGCCTATGCGAGGCCCGACCTAGTCAAAGCGCTAGTGGCCCGCCGCGTCACCAGCCTCTCAGCAGAACTGGTGCCCCGCATTTCGCGCGCCCAGTCGATGGACGCGCTCTCTTCCCAGGCCTCGGTGGCTGGCTATAAAGCGGTGCTCATTGCGGCCAATACCTTGGATAAGTTTCTACCCATGCTCACCACCGCCGCGGGCACCATTCGCCCGGCTACTGTGTTGGTAATCGGTGTCGGTGTGGCAGGATTACAAGCCATTGCTACCGCCAAACGCTTAGGCGCCGTGGTCGAAGCCTATGACGTGCGTAGTGCAACCCGCGAGCAAGTCAAATCGTTAGGGGCAAAGTTCATCGAAACTGGCGTTTCGGCTGAAGGGACCGGCGGCTATGCGCGCGAGCTCACCGCCGACGAAAAAGCCCAACAACAAGAGGTCCTCGATGCGCGTATCGCCGCCGCGGATGCCGTCATTAGTACTGCCTCCGTCCCGGGTCGCGCCGCGCCACGCATTATTAGCAAGGCGGCGGTGGAACGCATGAAAACGGGTGCGATCATAGTTGATATCGCCGCGGAACAAGGGGGTAATTGTGAATTGACTCGTGCGGGCGAGACTGTCATTCACGGCGGGGTCAGAATATTAGGGCCGGTCAATTTGCCGGCGCAACTCCCCTTTCACGCCAGCGAAATGTACGCGCGCAATCTATTCAACCTCCTCAAGCCCGCGCTCGTGAAAGGCGATCTGGTTATCGATTGGAGCGACGAAGTATTTGCCGGCTGTGTGCTCACCCATGAAGGGCAAATCAAACATGAAGCAACTCGCAAAGCGCTCGAAGGCTAAAAGCGTCTAAAGGACAATAATATGATTGATGGTGTGATTGCCTTATATATTTTCATGCTTGCAGCCTTCACCGGCTACGAAGTCATTTCACGCGTGCCGGTCATCTTGCACACTCCCCTAATGTCGGGATCCAATTTCGTGCATGGCATCGTCCTGGTGGGTGCTATGGTCGCTCTCGGTGCTGCGGATACACCGTTATTACGCGCCATCGGCTTTGTCGGCGTCATCCTCGCCGCGGGCAACGCGGTCGGCGGCTACGTCGTCACCGAACGCATGCTCAAAATGTTCGTCAGCGCCGGTAAGAACGCGGCTGGCAAGAAGAAGATCCATTGATGAATACCTTTAACGTCCAAACCATTACGCAACTGTCCTATCTCGTCGCAGCGGCGCTATTCATCTTAGGGTTAAAGCGCATGAGCTCTCCCGTCACCGCGGTCAGCGGCGTGCGTTGGGCCGGCGCTGGCATGGTACTTGCCACCTTAGTGACGCTCGCCTTTATGACGCCCTCGCTTAATATGGCGCTCGTGGTAATTGCCATTGTAATCGGCGGTGCAATCGCCTGGGTCAGCGGCAAGCGTGTCGCCATGACTGATATGCCGCAAATGATTGCCCTCTATAACGGCATGGGCGGTGGTGCCGCCGCAGCGATTGCCGCGGTGGAGTTATATCGCGGTGATGAGCACAGCCTTGCCCACCTAACACTTGCCATCATTGGCGGCTTCATCGGTGCTGTGTCCTTTAGCGGCAGCCTTATTGCCTTTGCGAAGCTGCAAGGACTGATCACTAAATCGGTGCGCTTCAACGGCCAAAAGGCCATGAATTTAGCCATTCTAGTGATCACCGTGATATTGGGCGGAATGGTGATTTCAGGCGTTCAATCGGAACTTCCGCTGATCTCATTATTCTTCGCATTCTCGTTGATGCTCGGCGTCGCCATGACGCTACCGGTCGGTGGTGCCGACATGCCGGTGGTGATTTCCCTCTACAACGCACTGACCGGGCTTGCGGTCAGCTTCGAAGGTTTTGTACTCGACAATGCGGCCATGATCATCGCAGGCATGGTGGTGGGTGCCGCTGGGACACTGCTCACGCAGCTCATGGCTAAAGCGATGAATCGTTCGCTCGGCAATGTGCTGTTCGCCAACTTTGGAGAAAGCTCTGGCGCTTCCACGGGCACTGTAGCGGGATCACAGAAGCCCATCGAAGCGTCAGACGCGGGCGTCATGATGGCGTTCTCGCAAAAAATCATCGTCGTACCGGGCTACGGTCTCGCCGTCGCCCAAGGTCAACACAAAGTGTGGGAGTTGTGCCAGCTCTTGATCGACCACGGCGTTCTCGTTAAATTCGCCATCCACCCTGTGGCCGGTCGCATGCCCGGCCATATGAATGTGTTGCTCGCGGAAGCGGGCGTGCCTTACGATTTGATTTCAGATCTGGACGAGATCAATGCGGAATTCGACACCGCTGATGTCGCGCTCATCATCGGTGCCAACGATGTGGTCAACCCGGACGCTCGGACCAATAAAGCGAGCCCGATCTTCGGCATGCCCATTTTATCGGCCGATAAAGCCAAAAACGTCATCGTCATCAAGCGCGGCCAAGGTCAAGGATTCTCCGGTATTGACAATGCCTTGTTCGGACTCGATCAAACCCGCATGTTATACGGTGATGCTCAAGCCGCCGTCGGCCAATTAATCCAGGCGGTAAAAGCGGCGGGTTAGCTTTAACCACAAGGCAGGTTAGAATTGTGGGCTACGGAGCCTATGAGTACCTAATCCTTGCTGAAGTTTTTTGAAAGTCTAGTTGATCCCTATCCCGATACGCGACAAGCGATCCCTCCCAAGGGATTCGTCGCGTTTTTATGGGCCGGCACGCGCGGGTTGCGGGGGCACCTCGCGGCCATGGCGATATTAAGTGGATTAATTGGCGTTTTCGAAGCCGCACTATTCGCACTGCTCGGTCGCATCGTCGACATCCTCGGTACACTACCTCGCGATCAGCTCTGGATACACGGCCGCACACCCGTGCTAATCATCAGCTCAGTACTCATCGCCAGCATTGGGTTAGTCGGCCTGCAAACGCTCATCAAACATCAAACCCTAGCCGGCAACTTCCCCATGCGTTTGCGTTGGAACTTCCATCGCTTGATGTTAGGGCAAAGTTTAGCTTTCTACCAAGACGAATTCGCGGGGCGCATCGCCGCTAAAGTCATGCAGACCGCCCTCGCCGTGCGCGACTTCTGGTTCTCGCTAGCTGATATTTTGGTTTATATAGTCATTTATTTCGTCACCATCGGATTGGTCATCGGGAATTTCCATCCCTGGTTACTGGCACCGCTTCTGTCTTGGTTCGTGTTATATGTGCTTGCCATCGTGTGGTTTGTGCCAAGGTTAAGCGCTGTGGGTGAGCTGCAAGCCGACGCACGTTCCCTGATGACGGGAAGAATTGCGGACGCATACACCAACATCGGTACGGTTAAATTATTTTCCCACTCCGCCCGCGAAGCCGGTTTTGCCCGACGCGCAATGCAAGATTTTATCAGCACCGTACACGGTCAAATGCGTTTAGTGAGCGGCTTTGAAATCGTCAACCAAACCTTGAACGTGCTGCTCGTCATCGGCACCACCGTCGTCGCCCTTGTGCTTTGGCAACACGACGCGATAAAAATCGGCGCGGTCGCGGCTGCCACCGCCATGGCTTTGCGCCTGAATGGTCTTTCACACTGGGTTATGTGGGAAATGGCCGGGCTATTTGAGAATGTCGGCACCGTCCATGATGGCATTAACACACTCACACGACCGCATTTAGTATTGGACCGGCCCGACGCAACACCGCTTAAAGTGAGCCGCGGCGCGGTACGCTTTGAAGCTGTAAATTTTACCTACCAACGCCTAAGTGCCGAGGCACGCCCAATCATCGAGGGTCTCACGCTCGATATTCGACCGGGCGAAAAAATTGGTCTGGTGGGCCGCTCAGGCGCCGGGAAATCTACACTGGTGAATTTACTGCTGCGTTTTTACGATGTACAAAGCGGTCGGATCTTAATTGACGAGCAAGATATCGCGACGGTGACCCAAGACAGTCTGCGATCCCAAATCGGCATGGTGACCCAAGACACTTCGCTGCTGCATCGCTCGGTGCGCGACAATATTCTCTATGGCAAACCCGGTGCAGGCGATGCCGAGCTGACTCAAGCCGCTACCGATGCGCAGGCAATGGAATTCATTGGCGAGCTCGCCGATGCCAAGAATCGACGCGGCTTCGATGCCCACGTCGGCGAACGCGGCGTCAAGCTGTCCGGAGGACAACGGCAGCGAATAGCCATAGCGCGAGTCATGCTCAAAGACGCACCCATCTTGTTACTCGACGAAGCCACCAGCGCGCTCGACTCCGAGGTAGAGTCCGTCATACAAGGCAGTCTTGACCGACTCATGCGCGGTAAAACCGTGATCGCCATCGCGCACCGACTCTCGACCATCGCTGCGATGGACCGCTTAGTCGTATTAGACCGAGGGCAGATTGTGGAAATGGGCGACCATGCGGCATTACTCGCACACGGCGGCGTCTACGCACGGCTGTGGGCACATCAAAGTGGTGGGTTTATTGGCGAGGAGACCTAGCCATCAACTTCGTTAAAGTTAAATAATTGCGCAATTCGCCAATACCAATCAAAATTCGCACCATGATGAAACCAAACAGTCCGCGCACTCAACGCGCTTCGGTCTTCGTAGCAGTCCTTTTGTGCATGGCGGGTAACCCAACTATTGCGCGTCACCACCACCGCTCAACACAATCGGAGAGCGTTGCGGGTCAATTCGACTACTACTTATTGTCGCTATCCTGGTCGCCCAGCTACTGCCTGACCCATCCTGATGATCGAGCCCAGTGCGGGTCTAAGGGTTTTGGGTTTGTGCTGCACGGCTTATGGCCCCAATTCGATTCCGGCGGATATCCTCAGAACTGCGCCACCTCCAGTCCCATGACGCCTGAGGCAGACGCCATCGGTCGCAGCATCTATCCAAGCCCCAACTTAGTAGGGCATGAGTGGGATCGTCATGGCACGTGCAGCGGCATGGACGCAGTCAACTACTTCAAGACGGCCGACCGCGCCGCCGCCGCAGTGAAGATCCCGGCTGTATTCGAAGCACCCGCCACCAGTCTACAAATGAGCGACACCGCCATCATATCGGCGTTTCATGCCAACAACCCGAGCCTGCCGGCTAACGCGTTGGCGGTGGAATGCAGCCGTGGGCAGCTCTCCGAAGTACGGGTATGTTTAACCCGGGACCTGAAAACCCGCGACTGTGGACGAGGCGTTCGCAGTAACTGCTCCGGGGTGGTGCAGATTCGTAGCTCGCGTTAACGGCGCGACCTCGAGTCCGGTGAGTCTAGCGTTATTCCCCACCCGCGTTTACCGCCATCAATGGCGCGGGAGTCCGTGGCAACGATTTAACAGCCTGCTCCTGAATGAATGCCGCCAATTTCGTGACGACGACGTGGGTGGGCAGCGCTGGTCCGAGAAGAACTATTTCGGTGGCTACACGTCCTACCATTCGCTGTGTCGCATGCAAGCGTTATCTCCGACCTTCGCACGGCTGGAGAAGAAACTACACCGACATGTAGCGGCTTTCGCCGCTGAATTGGAATGGGATTTGGCAAGTAAGCCGTTGATCATGACGGATTGTTGGATCAACATCATGCCGCAGGGCGTCCATCACAGCGGGCATATCCACCCGCTCTCCGCGCTCAGCGGCACCTATTACGTACGCGCACCTCGCGGCAGCCCCGGACTTAAGTTTGAAGACCCACGACTCGGGCGCTTCATGGCCGCACCCCCGCGTCGAGCCGATTGCAGCACGGAGAACCGTGTGTGGCACACTGAACCTGCCGCAACTGGAAAATTCGTGCTGTTTGAAAGTTGGCTGCGACACGAAGTCGCAGCCAATCCCGTTAGTAGCGAGCGAGTGAGTATTAGTTTTAACTACGCTTGGTAGATAACATCCGCCAGTCGGTTCCAACTTAAGGTGCGATCACTTCAAACCGATCCTTGACCTCCCAATGAGTGGGAACCTCAGCGGTAGAATCCGCGATGCGAATCATTTCGGCGGCTAATCGATTGCCACGCAACTCAAAGCGCACATAGTGGAAATTTGGGAAGCCCTTGTCTTGATATAGATCATCGGCCGCTCTTTCCACCTCATAGGGTTTAGCACCGCCACCACCCGACACGAGATACACTATGCCGTCGCGCGCGAAACGCTCATAGTTATGGATATGACCCCCACTCACAATGATTTTAGCGCGCATATTTGCCGCAGCTTTGCCCAAATAGTCCGCCAGCGATGTCTCGTTAGCCCGAGGATTATGGCTAGCCATCGTGGCTGCCTGAACATCGGCGACTGGCGGATGGTGCAAATATATCAACACAAATCGCACACTCGAAGACATCCTCGTCATCTGATCCTCAAGCCACACCCGTTGTTCGCTCTCCGGTAACATCGAAGTATCGCTATCTAATGCAATGGCGAGAACCTTACTTCCGAAACCCACCGAGTACCACCGATGACCGCGCAGTTCCGGGAAAGTATTCCACCAATGATCAAGACAATCACTTTCGGCGCATTGCGCAAATTCATGATTACCGAGCGCCGGATAAATGCGCAAGTTTTGATCGCGCCAAATCTGGGTCTCTTGTTTAAAAACTTCGTAGTCTTCAGCTATCCCACGCCAGGGCAGATCGCCATTAATAAACACCGCCGCCGGATGTTCCCCAGCCACTTTAGCGACTAAGGCTTGCCGCGCATTTGGGTGACTTGCGATAGTTTCGTTGGGATTAGTGAAGCGCATGTCGCCATAGGCTACAAATACCAACGGTTTTGTCGAAGCCAATTCTGCGTCGGCCACATTGAAGGTCGCTGCCGAGATCGGTTTCAGGCGTGAAGACAATGAACCGCCAGCATTCACACATCCGCTTAAGGCCGCGGCCGAGATGACAAGACTGAAAATTAGTTTATGCATAGCCCATAGCCTACTGATTCATGGTGCCAGTGTAAATGGCGTTTACCAATCAATTGCTGACCCGGTATCCTGGGCCACGCAGTACCTGACCCGGCCGAACCCCTGTCATTTGTCCATCCGCAATCACCGGCTCTCCGTTAACGAGCACCCAGTTCATCCCGCTAGCCAACTGATTGGGTTCACTGAAGGTCGAACGGTCGGCAATCGTATCGGCATCAAAAATCACCAGATCCGCCCATAGACCTTGTTTGATCAAACCGCGATCGGCTATGCGCATCCGCGCGGCGGGAAGTGCGGTAAATTTTCGAATCGCCTCTTCTAGTGACAAGCGATGTTCCTCACGCACATATTTTTTCAAAATCCGCGGGAATGTTCCGTAGGCGCGCGGATGAGGATGCTCCTTGCCTAAGCGTCCTTCGGGGGAAGTGCCCGAACTATCGTTGTTCACTGACACCCACGGTTGAGTCAACGCCAGTGTCACATCATCCTCGCGCATACCAAACACCGCACACCCGGTAAATCCCGTGTCCTCAATCAAGATATCGAGCAAGGTATCAATAGGGTCCGTATGCCGTGCACTGGCAATCGCCGCCAAGGTCTGACCTTGCAAGGGCAAAAGCTTGGGGTTCTTGACCACGCCAATGAGAATGGCCTCAGGCCCCGGAATCTCTGACCACTCATTGTCCCAAGTCGTGCTGGGTGTCTCCATCTCGCGATGAATACGCGCCCGGGTTTTAGGATCTTTTAGCCGCTCAATCATTTTAGCCGTCCCACCATCGTGGACCCACGGCGGTACAAATGCCGACATGGTATTAAACCAGGCCGTATACGCATAAGTATCCGCGGCAATATCTAAGCCACTCGCGCGCGCGGCTTCAATGCGCTTAATCACCGCCGGCATGCGGCCCCAATTATTTTTGCCAGCCACTTTCAAATGCCAAATCTCAACCGGAATATGCGCCTCGCGCGCAATCCGGAAAGTCTCATCCAAAGCCGCGTCAATCCCATCGCCCTCTGAGCGCATATGGGTGGAATAGAGCCCACCGAAACGGGCTGCCTCTGATGCCAATGCGATGAGTTCCTCGGTGCTCGCATAAGGGGCTGGTGCATACTCTAATGATGTTGAAACTCCCATTGCACCGTCGTGCATCGCCTCTTGCACGAGGGTCTGCATGCGTACCAATTCAGCAGCCGAAGGAGCACGATTCGCTCCACTAATGACCACCTCCCGAATCGTGGTTGCGCCCACATAGGAGGCCAGGTTAATGCCGATGCCCTGTCGCTCCAAGCGCGCGAAATATTCCCCCAACGTGGTCCAATCACCTTTCAGCCCATAGTGTTCCAGATCTTGCTGCGCCTCATCACGCGCATGACCCAGTAGCGGCGCGGCGGAACTACCCTCGCCCGTGATTTCAGTTGTGATGCCCTGGTAGATTTTCGAGGGCAACCGCGGGTCCACTAAAATACTGAATTCTGACTGACCCAACATGTCAATAAATCCGGGTGCGACGATCTTTCCCGCCGCATCAATGCGCTTTTTTGCGGTGGCACCGGAGAGCTTGCCAATGGCTTCGATCCGACCGGCTATTATGCCAATGTCAGCCGCGTACCAAGGCGAGCC
>JAYVYN010000217.1:0-8303 GCA_043784265.1 Gammaproteobacteria bacterium
GGCTACGACACCATCGAGTGGGCGGCGAAACAGCCTTGGTCAAACGGCAAGGTGGGAACCTTCGGCTTGTCCTATTCGGGAGCGGTGCAATGGCTTGCGGCCGTGGAAGATCCACCGCATTTGGCAGCCATGGTTCCCGCCATGACTTTCTCGTCGCATCGCAACTTCTTCTATGCGGGAGGCACCTTCGATTTATCGTGGATCGAATGGATTTGGGACTACATCGCACCCGATATCCGTGTAAACCAAAATCTTCTAGGCCCTAGGACCGGCGATGAGGCCGAGGCGGCCTGGAAGAAAAACGGGCTCGCTATGGAGAGCGTTCTTCCGTTGAGCGGAGTAGAGCCACTGCGTCGCATCGCTCCTTACTATAACGAGTGGCTGAGGCATCCCCCTGACGACCCCTGGTGGGACTGGGCGGACTTGCGCGGCAAGTATGGCCGCACGCGAGCAGCGGTTCTGAACCTGTCCGGCTGGTACGACGATCACTATGGTCCGGAGGGCGCGACCACCAATTTCCAAGGCTTGGTCGAGGCAAGAGCGGGTCGCCCCAACAATGTGGCTCTGCTGATCGGACCCTGGGTTCATGGTGTCAACTCGACGGCGACCGCCAAAGCCGGCGACCGCCCGTTCCCGGACACGGCGAAGATTGACTATGACGGCACGGTCCTTGACTGGATGGATCACTACCTGCGCGGCCTCGATAACGGCGTCGACAGACGGCCCCCGGTCCGCTACTACGTAATGGGCGCAGACGTCTGGCGGGAAAATCAGGCATGGCCGCCCCCCTCAACCCCCACGAATTTCTATCTTGGCGTCGCATCGCCGGCAAAGGCGGGATCACTCAGCGAAGCTCTGCCGAACGAGGGCGGTTTCAGCACTTTCATTTCCGATCCCGCGCATCCGGTGACGGATAACTACGCCGAGGTCTCGGGAGGACATGATTATCGGTATCTGGCGCAGCGTGCCGACCTGCTCACCTTTGATACCCAACCGCTCGCGGCCGACACGGAAGTGACTGGTCCCATTGATGCTCGCTTCTATGTCAGCTGCGATTGCCGGGACATGGACCTTTGGGTGCGTTTGTACGACGTGACCCCTGAAGGCACGGTCTGGAACGAGATGAGCCCGGGAATCGACGTGCAGCGGGCAAGCTACCGGGAAATGGGGAAAGGCCGTCGTCTGCTCCACCCGGGACAGATCTACACAATCGATCTCAAGGGTCCGGTCACCAGCAATGTCTTCAAAAAGGGGCATCGCATCCGGATACAGGTATCAGGCGCGTTCTTTCCGTTCTTCTCGCGGAATCTACAAAGCGGAGAATTGGAGAGCGTTACTGCGCATACCAAGAAGGCCGCTATTCGCATCTACCATGGCAGGGACCACGCCTCACAGGTCGTGCTGCCGATTGTGGCACACTGATTCTTGGACCCGCAGCCGATGCGTCTAGCGATCTGTCAATGACCCAGGAAGTAGATCCCGTCGGCACGCTGGAGGTTGCGCTCGCGCACGCGGCACGTTTGCTCGAGACGCAACCAAAGCTTGCGGCAGATCAGGCAGAAGAAATACTGAAGGTGCTGCCAGCACAACCCACGGCGCTGCTCCTGCTCGGCTTGGCCAAGCGTGCACTCGGGCGCAGCGGCGAAGCCATGACTCCCCTGCACCGCGCAGTGGCATTGAAGCCCGATCTCGGTCCTGCTTGGCTGGCGCTCGGCGATCTCTACACCGACGTGGGCGATGTACACAACGCGGACCGCGCTTACTCGCAGCACGTCAAGTGTTCGACCCTTGACCCGCGCATGCGCGCCGCTGGCGCCGCGCTCTACGATAACCGACTCGCGGAGGCGGAGTCGCTACTGCGGGCAGAGGTACGCGAGAACCCCACCGCCGTGGCCGCATTACGGATGCTGGCCGAAGTAGCTGCACGGCTGCGCCGCTACGGCGATGCCGAAGTACTGTTGCGGACCTGTGCCGCGCTTGCACCGAGCTTCGTCGCCGCCCGGCACAATCTCGCTCTAGTACTGCACCGTCAGAACAAGCACGCCGCGGCTCTGGTCGAGATAAATTACTGCCTATCCATGGAGCCGTACCAGATGAGCTACCGCAACGTCAAAGCGGCCATCCTCGGCGCCCTTGGCGAGTACGAAGCGTCGCTATGTCTCTACCGAGAGGTGCTTAATGCCTATCCAAATCAAGCCAGGATCTGGATGAGCTACGGCCACGCGCTGAAAACATCCGGACGTGATGAGGAGGGGATCCATGCCTATCGAAAGAGCATTGAGCTCAACCCTAATTTGGGCGAGAGCTACTGGAGTCTGGCCAACCTGAAGACCTTCCGCTTCAACGCGCAGGAGATCGGCGCCATACGCTCCGCACTCCGCGGTAAGGATTTGGACGCACACGAGCGTCTTCATTTCCACTTTGCCCTCGGCAAAGCACTGGAGGATAAGAGCGATTTCGAGGAATCGTTCGAGCACTATACCGAGGGAAACCGGTTGCGCCGGCTGGACATTCGCTACGACGCGGACGAGCACCGGGAGAGGCTAAGCCGCTCTCATGCGCTATTCACCCGGGAATTCCTTCGCGAACGGGTCCATGCGGGCTGCCCGGCACCGGACCCTATTTTCATCGTCGGACTACCGCGCTCGGGATCGACTCTCTTAGAACAGATCCTCGCCAGCCATTCGCTGGTTGAGGGCACGATGGAACTGCCCGACATCATCGCAATGGCTCGCCGCGTCGCAGGGACCGCAGACGCGGGCGACGGTGCGAACTATCCGGGCGTGCTCGCCGCGCTCAGCGAAAATGAATGGCGCAGCCTCGGCGAGGAGTACCTAGAACGCACCCGCATCTACCGCAAGCGCTCCGCTCCGTTCTTCATCGACAAGATGCCGAACAATTTCGTGCACCTGGGTCTGATAATGGTGGCGCTGCCAAATGCAAAGATCATCGATGCGCGGCGCCATCCGCTCGCCTGCTGTTTTTCCGGCTTCAAGCAGCACTTCGCGCTGGGTCAGCACTTTAGCTACAGCCTGGAGGATATCGGCCAGTATTACCGAGACTACGTGACGCTCATGGCGCATTTCGACCAGGCCGCGCCCGGACGCGTGCACCGTGTCTTTTATGAGCAATTGGTGGATGACACCGAGACCCAGGTAAGGGCGCTGCTCGGCTACTGCGGCCTGGATTTTGAGCCCCCCTGCCTACGCTTCTATGAGAATTCCCGCGCCGTGCGCACCGCAAGTTCCGAGCAAGTTCGCCGGCCCATTTTCCGCGACAGCGTGGAACAGTGGCGGAATTTCGAGCGCTGGCTTCAGCCCTTGAAAACCGCGCTAGGTGCCGTACTCGAGACTTATCCTGGCGTGTTTCAAATAGGCGGCGGCGGCACGTGACCGAGTACCCGCTCTAAGGAAAGGCCTAACCCAAGTAGTGTGCGGTCCGTTCCTGCGGGCCCGTCGAACTCCATGGAGACGGGCAGGCCATTGGCCGCAATCCCGGTCGGCATCACCAGTCCCGGCAGGCCTGTTCGACTGCCGGGTGCGATGTTGCGTCCGATCGCGATATCGAAGCTTAGTTTGCGATGCCCAACGGTGAGCTCGGCCTCATCCCCGATTGGCGGCGCAGTCACCAGGGTGGTCGGAAATAGAATCGCAGCCGCACCGGTATGTGCGAAGTAATCCTTGAAAGTGCGACGCAGACGCGGCAGATACACCTTGACTGCCGTTTCATAGGCGGCCTCGGACACGAATCCCGGCGAGCCCGGCATGACTTCGTGTACAAAGATGGCGCGAATTTCAGGGCTTGCGCGGGCGACGAGCTCATCGAAGCTCAGCTTCGCCCCATTGACCGCCAAATAGTCTGCAAGCTCCAGGCGCACGTCATGGTCTACGATCAGATCAGCCGTGTGGGCCAGCAGTTCCCGCAAGCCTGGCACTTCGGCTTCGATAATCTTGGCCCCCGCTGCGCGCAGCGTCGAGATGGCCTCGCGGGTAATGCGCTCGACTTCGGGATCGAGCGCCTCGAACCAATAGCCGCGCCACATGGCGAAGCGCACGCCTTTCAGAGGCAGAGCGTCGATTTCGCGCATATCGCCGCTGGCCACGCGATCGAAGAGCCCGATGTCGGCCATCGAGCGCGCTTCGGGACCCGTTTGATCGAACAGCGAACAAGCAGGGATCGCACCGACGGTAGAGTAGCGCCGAGTTGTCGGCCTGAAGCCCATCACGCCGCACAGCGCCGCCGGTACGCGAATTGAACCCTCGGTGTCCTCGGCGACGCCGAGCGGCGCCATGTGTGCAGCGATAGCCACCGCCGTGCCGCCGCTGCTGCCGCCCGGGATTCGAGTGGGATCGTAAGGGTTGTGGACCGCGCCGAATGCGCGGTTGTTGCTGGTCCAGCCGTATGAAAGCTCATGCAGATTGGTCTTGCCTAGCACGATCGCGCCGGCTGCGCGCAGCGTTGCCACGAGCGGAGCATCGGCGGGCGGCTGGAAGCCCCTGAGCGCCGGCGTGCCGCCGCTAGTCGCGTACTGCGCGGTATTGAGGCTGTCTTTCACTGGAATTGGCAGCCCGTGCAGAGGTCCCAAAGGTGCGCCGCTTGCCCGCCTGCGGTCCGCTTCGCGCGCTTGCTCTAGCACGAGAGAGGGATCCAGAGTGATGAAGGCATTCAGAGCCTTAAGCCGTGCACAGCGTTCGAGTAGCGCCCCGGCGTAGCGCTCCGCCGTGAGAGCGCCTGTCCTCATGGCGCTGACGGCATCCACCGCCGAGAGATCCAGCCATTGGCGGCCAGCCTCGACAGGCACCTGCCCGGGTGCCGGCCTCGATGACGGCCCCGCTGCCCGACAAGCAAGGCCGCCCGCGCTCAGAATGGACGCAGCGCTAGCGAACACGAACTCGCGCCGCGAGATATTCTGCGCGGCGGCGCTTGACTCGGATGTATCAGCAGCCCTCACGTGATGATCAAAATTTCTGCGTGAACTTTACCCCGACGGTGCGCGGCCGGGCAATGCCGGCGTACACCGCCTGCTGTCCGCAAAGCAAAGCGTTGCACTCCGCATAGCGATAGTTTTCCGCGCGCCGATCGAACACGTTGTTCACGAATAATTCGACACCGAGTCCAGCCTTCCGGGCACCTAAGTTGCCGTCGAACAGCGCGTAGGCCGGCTGCTGACCGAGGATCGCTCGCTGGGCGGTGCGCAGGTCCGCCCACGCGGCCGATTGGTATACCGCTGAGCCTTGAACGTAGGCCTGCCATTCGCTGCCGAGCGCGAAGCTGTACCTTGTCGTCAGGTTGCCCTTGAACTTCGGAGTGGTGGGTAATTGTTGCCCCACCGGCGCTGCGTAGGGTTCGGGGACCGGCGTGCTGCCGTTGTAGTTATAACAAGTCGACGTTTGTATGCCGCCGTTCTGAGCCGCAAAGTTGCAGTAAGCCACCGTCAATATCGGGTTCAGCAAAGCGAAGCCGCCACCGACTGTGAGCGCGCCCGAGGCCGCCCACTCAATCGAGGTCTCGACGCCGCGGATTCGCGCACCGCCCGCATTCTTAGTCTCAATAATGCCGTTCAGGCCGGGGTAGGAGAACTGGAAGTTATTCCAGTCTTCCTGGAATATCGCGCCGTTCACGCGCAGGGTGTTATCCAGCCAGCTGGTCTTCCAGCCCAATTCGTAATTCTGCAAGGTGTCGGACTGGTACTGGGCGCCGATGGTGTTGGGGCCGCCGGGGCGGAATCCCTTGGAAACCGTCACATAGACCAGCCGCTGATCGTCGAACTTATAGGTAGCGGTGAACTTCGGCGTCGTGCCGCTGCCTTGTGCAACCGGGGACAGCTGCTCGCAGGGTGCGCCGAAGGGGGTGGGCAGAGTCGGATGGGCGCATTTCGCCTGCGCGGACTGAAAACCTGAATAACCCTGCTCGGAGTTCTTATAAGTGTAGTAGCGGAGCCCGCCCAGCAGGGTGATATGCGACGTTGCGTCCCACGTGATTTCGCCGAATACCGCATTGTCACGCTTAATGATTATCTCATCGGTCAAATAATAAGTGCCAGGCCAACCGGTCACGCTCTGAGCATTCCCGAGCCCCGGGATCAGGTAGTTCTGCAGAAAATCATCGGTCTGGCGCTCAGTGAAACCGCCGAAAGTTGCCCGCACCAGATAGTCCTTCGGGGTCGAGACGCGAATCTCGTGGCTATACATTTTGTAGCCGTCCGAATCCGTGATTTTCTGCGTCGGACTCAGCGAGTTTCCCGCATTATCCGTGAAGTAATTCGGGGCGCGCGTGTATTCGAGCGTATAGCCGAGCGAATAATCAGTGTAGTCCGTTTGCACTACGGAGTTTCGATGCACAAAACCGCCCGCGTAGGTCAGATCGAAGTTGCTGACCTTGCCTTCGACCGTCAGGGTGGCCTGGCCCCAGTGATCCGTCGAGGACTCGGGGCTGAAATGCTGGACCTGAAGGTCGCCGAGACTGGCATAGAGGTCGGGATATCCGGGAACAGATTTGGTCCGTTCCTCGGCGAAAATGCCATTGGCATTGGCCTCTTGGCCCTGCAGCGTGGGAGTGATGGTCCAATTGTCGCCCAGCGCAATACGCAGCGCGGCCCGCGCTCCAAAGGTCTCCACATCGTTGTACTTGTTCTTCGCGGTGCCGAAGTAGCGCGTGTTGGGTGCGGGGTTACTGGGCGTCGGACGATTGCTCTCGGTAAAACCGCCTCCGGGAGCGCCGCTGGAGTAGGTGGTTGGGTAGGTAATCGAGCCGGGCACGTTATCGAGGTAGCCCGCGTCCTTTTCATACCAACCCACGAGCCGAAAGGCGGCAGTGGAGCCGATGGGCACGTTGATGAAACCCTCGCCCGTATAACCGATGCCGCCATGGTCCACGCCATTGGCCTGAACATCGTAGGCGCCTTTCAGCAGGTTGAATTCCGGCTTGTTCGTGATAATGCGCAGGGTGCCCGCCTCGGAGCTGGCGCCGTACAGTGTGCCTTGCGGTCCCGCCAGCGCTTCTACGCGCGCGATATCATACATGTGCAAGTCGAGCATGCCCTGGATGGTCGTGACCGGCTGTTCATCCAGATAGACGCCGACACTCGGCGGCGATCCCGAATGGACCCCGTCGCCGCCGCTCGATACGCCGCGCATATAGAGCTTGGCGGAGCCCGGTCCGGTCGACTGGTAGGACACGCTCGGCAGGTACTTAATGTAGTCGTCCACATTCTGGACATTCAGTTCCTCGAGTTTCTGCGTACCTAGCGCGGTAATACTGAGCGGAACGTCCTGCAGACTCTCGGTGCGCTTCTGCGCGGTGACGACGACTTCCTCAAGAGTTCCTCCCGATGCCAGATCCTGGGCTTGGGCTGTGTTCAGGCACGCAATGATGGCTGAGGTGAGTGGCAGCAGACCGCTAGCGAGCACCGAATGCATCCGCCATCTTTGCGGCAGCCCTAGATCGGATCGCGCGCCGGTACGGATCTTTCGTTGTTTGCTTTTACTCATCCCCACTCCTGTGTTACTCGTCAGAAATCGCCCGGCGCGGCGCGCTGGGCGGGCTCGCCTCAGATTCTCCTCCAGACGGCCGCAAGGAACGATTGCGGCTCTTATAGACGCATCGAATGTCTTTTACAAACGAGCGGTATCGAGAGAAATCGATGCGGTACGGTGCGGCCATCGCCTGATGAATGCTGCAGGATAAAATAGAACATATAGAGCATTAATAATCAAGACCATGCATTTATTTCAGCAGCGATTCAATTGCCGTTGATGCCGCGGACCGCCAAGTGCGTGCCAAACTGCGCGCGTTCGGGACGAACTGACGCGAACCATGCGTCGGCCCGTCCCGCAGATAGAATTCTCATACCCCCCCCCTCCTCATCATGAATATCACCCCCCGGGAAACCATCACGCATTGGGATTCTTGATCCGTCAAGGTATTACCCACCAATATAATCAACCGTGATACGGCATTAACTGAGGTTTGCATTGCACTCCCGCTGAACCGTCGTCTTCAGGTAACTTTAGCGTTCACCGAACCGGTGATTTCGGACCCGCTATCGCTATCGCTATCGTTTCGCATGAGCTACTGCAATTAAAATAGGGACCAAAACGCCATATGTGCGATGACAACTAATCCGTGGATTATATTTCCTATCGACTCTGCAAAGCCATGCGGTAACTTCCTGGCCACTATCACCGAAGAGGCTGGGTGCGACGAAAAGTTGGATGAAGTGTTGCCGCAGGTACTGATTTGGCAATGGGTGTTGAGTGTGCCGTATCCCATCGGATTCCTGTTTGCCAGTAACCCTGAAGCCT
>JAYVYN010000218.1:0-2640 GCA_043784265.1 Gammaproteobacteria bacterium
CCCCTCGATGCGCGCGGAACCGAGATCGAGCAACTCGCGGGCGGTGATTTCACCGCGCGGTCGATCGGAGGCAATGCGGGGATCGTTTGCGCGAAACACTCCAATGAGGAAGTTCTTGGTGGCAGTCGCGCGGTCCGCCTGCCGCCGTGCCTCGCGGGCTTGCAATAATGACACCGTCGTGGCCGCGATCAAGGCGAGCAACACGGTGGTCGCAGCGGTAAGCCCGAGGCGATGGCGGCCGGCGAGCTTGCGCAGCCGGTATAAAACGCCATCCGGCCTCGCCAGCACCGTTTCACCGCTTAAGTAGCGTTGCACATCGGCGGCAAAGGCGTCCACCGTGCCGTAGCGTTCCGTAGGAGCCTTCTTCATGGCTTTGTTCAACACCGCGTCGAGATCACCCCGCAATTGCCGCTGCAATAACCGGTCATGCACCGCATCGCTTGCCAACGGTGGGTCGAGCTCAGTAATAGCCTGCTCTATGTTCGCCGCGCTTTGGCGAGTCAGGCGATACGGCCGAGCGCCCGTTAACAGTTCATAGGTCACCACGGCCAGCGAATAAACGTCGGTCGCAGTGCCTATGCTCTCGCCCCTAATTTGCTCGGGCGAGGCATAGTCGGGAGTGAGCAACCGCGCCGCAAATTGAGTGACATTTGATGCAGGCACGCTGTCACCTTCGATCAGTTTCGCGATGCCAAAATCTAGAAGTCGCACCGAGCCTGCGGCCGTGACCAACAGGTTAGCCGGCTTCAGGTCACGGTGAACCACCAGCTTCGAATGCGCATACGCCACCGCTTTGGCTACCTCCAGCACCAACAATAGCCGCTCGCGAAGTGACAGCTTCCGTTCGCGGCAATAGAGGTCAATGGCTTGCCCTTCCACATATTCCATGGCCATAAAAGGTCGGCCGTGTGCATCGACGCCCGCGTCGTAAAAGCGAGCGATGTTCGGATGCTCAAGACCCGCCAGGATGTCTCGCTCTCGAGCCATGCGCTCGCTGAGCCGATCGGCCCAGGTGGCGAAAGGCAGTTTTAACGCCACGACACGTTTGAAGGCGCCGTCCGCGCGATTGGCGAGCCACACGAATCCCATGCCGCCCCGACCGATCTCCCGCACAAGTTCATAAGGACCTACATGCTCTCCCGCCGCCAATTCAGCCGTTTCGGGTTGTGCTACAACGATCTGTACTAACGCGGCGATTTGGCTTTGGACACAAGGACTAGCGGGGTCCAACGCAGCGGTTTCCAGCAGCATCCGTCGCAACGTGGGCCGCAGACCAGCATGCAACTCCGGCAATCGGTCGATCCAGCCGGCCCGCTCCGTCACCTCGGGCAGCTCAAGCGCCTCGTCCAATAGGGCGAGCAGCGTCGCATATTCGCTCGCCGGGCGCTTCATGAATGCGAGCGGCGCAAGCCGCCTAGTCGCTCGCATCGAGCAACAACAACCGCACCTTCTCGAGATCGCGCCGCACCGTGCGGCCGGTCACGCCCAAGCATTCGGCGATCTCATCGTTGTCGAGCGCCGCGAAGTAGCGCATCTCCACCACACTGACAAGGCGGCTATCGACGGTCGCAAGTTCATCGAGCAATTCGTTGACGCGAATAATCTCCTCAATCGGCGATTCGATCGACTCGGCGAGATTGGTGTCCAAAGTGACGTGTACCTGCTTGCCGCCGCGTCGCTGCGCCTGGGCGTGCCGCACGTAGTCGACTACGACCGAGCGCATGACGTGGGCCGCATAGCAAAGAAATTGCTGCTGGTTCTGCACGCTGATCTTGCCGGCCTTCACAAAACGTAGATATGACTCATGCACCAACGAGGTGGTATCGAGCACCATGGCGTTACTCACGCCGCGAACGCGCCGACGCGCTAGCACGCGCAGTTGCGGATACAAGATACCGTACAGTTGGTCGATGGCCGCGCGGTCCCCACCCGCAGCGGCGACCAGAAATTGAGACAAGTCAGCAGACTCGTCGCTGCCCATCACCTCCAATACATTCTCCCAAAAGCGTTATCAATATAGGTAGCCGAGTAGGCCACGGATGTGTGTGCCATGCAAGGAATGACGTTGTCGATTATTCAAAAAGCTGAGTAATCCGCGAGCGCGACGCAACTACCGCGGCATAACTTCACCAGTGGGAAAACTCTTAAATACCCGATTGAATCGTAGTGCAACTGACGTCAAGACTTATGACCGCAATTGGTTCAGGAGACCCACATGATGAATTCTACACTCAAGCGAAACGACTTTTTTCTTCACGCCTTCACGCCTGTCGCAATCAGCGTGCCAATCATATTAATTATAATCAGCGGCACTTTGCCGCAAGGCTTTGAACGCGGTGAATTTTTAGTGGACGGACATATCGGACTAGTGTTGATACTAGCGAGTGCGCTGGCGATTCGTGGCGCTTATGTGTGGGGTTATAGCAGGGCGCTCAGATTTCTGGCTTCTCAAAATATCCAGCGCGGAACAGATAAAATATCAATATATACAAATACTTACGAACAACATGTTGCTCTATTAGAAATCCACCCATAAATTTCGATTGCTTTCTACTCGCGCCAACGTCTCAAATAACAGACAAGGTGAGGAAATGCTTGTGGACAATCAATGTGAACTTGAGCGAATTTCGATTTTCATCC
>JAYVYN010000219.1:0-12284 GCA_043784265.1 Gammaproteobacteria bacterium
GATAAAGCTATGATTGCAGCTAGGAACTCCAGCGACGTCAACGCAACCGCCTATGCCAGCTTCGCTAAAGCATTAGTCGCAGCGCGACGACCAAGCGATCAAGATGCAAACGCTTATTAATGCAGAGTCGGAAAATGCCCACAGACCCCGAAATTCGCATGGGAATCGAAAATGCCCTCGCACACTTGTATTCCGACAGTCACCGACGCCCACAAGCGGACCTTTGGTATCGTCAATCGATTCGAACCTTCGAATGCAACCGTTCGGCTGTGCAGGATGAAGCACTACGACTTTCACCTTTCAGCTATGGCGACACGGTATGCCGAGATTTTGACGAATTTCTGGTGGATTCCGGCAAGTCGCTGCAAGCCTTGCAACTCCTAGACCGTAGCCGAGCCAGAACCTTGCAGGAGAGTCTAGAGATTAGCGCCGATACGCGTGGCGCTGCCGGGAAAGCCGAAAGCTTAAGTACCAATGCAATCGACGCGCTAGCCGCCGCACTCATTGCCAAAGACTCAAAAGTTTATATCATTCCGACTGGCATTCTTTACGCCTCGAATTTTGAAACGCTACTCAAGCCGACTCCTGAGGGTTTCAAATACTGGATCGAGGATGTCGCTGTAACGATCACAATCTCGATCCGAATTCTGTCACACCTGAACGCAAGCGCGACGCAGGCGACTAAAGACCTCCTGATAATTGGCTATCCCGTCTCGCCCGGAAACGAATTCCCGGCCCTCGGCCACGCAGCGGATTAAACTCTGCGCGTTAAAAAATACTTTTCGCCCCAGGAACAATCGGTGCTTATCCAGGCGCAAGCCGTGCCCGACGCGTATATAACGAGTAGCCCGATCAATTCAATCCCGTCCATTTGTGGCGCACGGCACCGCGAGTCGATTAAGTCTGCTCGATTCTGCCGTGGTGTGGTCGCCCAGTCAAAAGGATCACGACGATTTCAAACTTTTGCACGAGACATCGTGCAGCATCCTTGGCATGCAAAATTGGTCACAATATCCACCTGCTATGGTTCACGCTTGCGCACCTATGCCGGCGAAGGGCTAGTGGGGCTGGCCTGAGCGTTGCTGCGAGCGGGATCGCACCATGTGATCAGCGCACTTTGGGAAGTTAACGATGATTCGGCACCGCTTTTGATGGACCGACTATATGCCGAACTCAAAGCGGGAAATCCGCCCGACGTGGCACTCCGTAAGGCGAAGTTGTCGTTCATTAACGCTCCAGGCAATGATCGAAAGCCCTTTTTATTAGGCAGCTTTCCAGCCCTATGCTGAATCCTAAAGCGTTATGCCGTTGCTGCCCCACTCTGGCCGCTCTCTAGGTATTCGCCAAAGCATTGCCGGGGCCGACTCGGTCACTCGGATTCAGAATCCACCAGCGCAACGAATTCCTTCGCATGCTTGATCTCGCTGCGCGAAGAATCCCTGCCATTATTAGCAAACTTCAACAGGCTCGAATAATAGCCCTGCGCCGCCGCACGATCGGCCAAGGCTTCGGCGGCAAGTCCCGCATTGAACAGGCCATTGAATCGATTCGGACTGAGCTGCAGCGATTGACGATACTCGTGTAGCGCATCTTGTGGCCTTCCAAACTCTAGTAACAAATCGCCGAGCATCTCCCGCGCCGGAATATCAACTTCGTCCTGACCCACCTTATCTTGGAGATCTGCGCTGCCCCGCATCTGTTTCTCAGCCTCAACCCCATTGCCCTCCGCGAACGCGATCCACGCCCGCATTTCGCCTCGCTCGATTTTGGCCTGTGTGGCATCGGCAAGGTAGGCATGCCGGCCCTTTTTGACCTGCTCCATCAGCGACTCATAAGCCGCCAATTCCGCCCTGGCCTGCGCGGCGTGTTTCAAATGCCCATCGGCAATCGCCCGCGCCCAATACACTAGCGTCTGGCTCTCCGGCGGCGCATCTCTAATCGCTTCGAGCGCCGCGGCCGATTCCCAATCACGCATTTCCAAGGCATAGAATATTGGCAGCTTGGTGCGATAATAGGGCAGCATTCCGGTCATGTAATGATCCGCCATGTTCGACATGCCTTCGAAGTGGCTGACCGCAGCCGCCGAATCGCCGACCACCTGACGCGCAAGCGTATCCTGCCCGCTCTGCAAGTAGGCATAGAGCAGAAAATCATCCGAGTGAAATTGGTCCATGCTGCCGCTTTGTCCGCGCGCCTCGGCAGCCCGCGACGCTAGCACCGATTTTGCATTGGATTCGATGTCTTCGCGCCACATCCCCAAACGCGAGAAAATATGCCCCGGCATATGCACGGCGTGCGGCGCAGTGGCCGCGATGTCACCATAGTGTACTGCGGCAACTAACCCATCCGCCGCCAATGACGGCGTGTCGCAGGCATGAATAATGTAGTGCACGACCCCGGGATGCTCAGGGTGTTTTGCATACAGCGCATTCAATACGCTCATCGCCGAGTGTGCATGCTTCAAGCTCGTGTCATTGGGCGCTGTCGCGGCGAGTACCGACAGCGCGTAGAACGCACCCGCATCGATATCGTCCGGGTAATCGCGAGCGAGTTTTGCCATTACCTCAGAATAATTCTCGATGCGGCTTTGGTAGTCGCTACCGCTCGGTCTGAAGAAATCGCTGAGCGCCGCAATATACCGACGCTCCCGCGCGCTCTTCGCCAGGTGCAATTGCGCTGCCTTGAGTTCCTTCCACGCGAGCGCACTGGTTGCATCGTCAGGGCGATCCCAAATTTGGTGGAACACGCTCATTGCGACACCCCAATGCGCTATCGCACAGGAAGGATCAGTCTTGAGAATTTTTTCAAACTGCGACCGAGCCTCGTCGTACCAGAAATCGTGTAGCAGCGCGACGCCGCGATTGAATCCCGCACGCACCGTCGGAGCACAGGACACGGGGAACGCGATCGATCCTAATCTTTCGACGGCAACCTCGACCTGCCGGTGATACGTATGTACGCCAGCGGCACGCACCGCAAAGGGCAAAAGCGTGCTGCCGACAACTAACGCAATGCATAAAAAAAGCGTAGGTCTTTTCATAAGAGCAGATTATAAGGCGATTTCACTTCTGGCATTTGCACTTATGATGTGAACGTTTAGGGCAACGCAATGCGCGCCGAAAAGGCGTCGTTTCAAATCGCGAGGGAACCAGCCTAAGTGATTGTGTTACCAATCAGACGCACGCGCTCACGCTCAACTAATGCCATGTGCGGTACAGTCAGTGCGGCAAGGCCAATAAATAGTATCCGTATGGCGCGGGTCTCGTTTGACAATCCATCCAGCAAATACCAGCCCAATGCCAGAAATGGCATCAGAATGAACATGGGAAGCGCGGCTGACATTAGTAAGGAGCGGTCAAAGGGTACGCCGGACCATCGCACGGTACGAATCAAATGCCGAGCGCTATGCATTGCGCAGAAAAAAACGGCGAAAGCAACTAACGGCGGCGCGAAAATTCCAAGTACGCCAAGGGCGGTGATTTCAGCAGCGGCGAGCAAATCCCGCCTCACCTGGAGAAGCGCAGCTATTCCAAGGAAGAGCGCCCAAGCAGGAGCAATTTGATGCAAAACTACAACTATTACCCCGGCTGCGTCAGGACCACTTAATAAAGTGAAGATCCGAGTAACTTCCGCACTATGCCGGAGCAAGGGAAGCACGATAATTCCCCCTCCGTAGAACAAGCGAGTGATTGCATCGACCCCCGGTGCAGGGTCAGCAGAGAAGTGCCATAGAGATATCAGTAGAAAAATACTAAGGGCTGCAAACGGCGCGACTACCCAAAATCCGACTACGAGAGCGGACGTCATTAAATAAAGCAGTACAAACAGTAACCATGATGCTCTATGACTGGGCCTAAAAAGCCGCTCGAAGTAAATGGAATCAAACGCTCCATGTGGCACGCCGAGAATCAATATTAGCGCTGACCCTAGTATCCAATTCACCTTTATAGGCAACACTAAGGCAGCCAGAGAAAATCCGCAAAATAGTCTTCCTTGGATCCGCTCAATGATCACTCTGCAAATGCTCGGCAAGGGCGGCGAATTAAATATTGTATTGCCTGTGGTACATAGCTCAAAAAAAGCCGCGGTGGTAGCGCACTAATAATGGCCAAATTGTCGAAGATTCCGCTTCGATCGCTTAGAAATCGTGCGATGCGGGCACCTGCTGTGCGCTTGAACAATTGAGTGAATATTTGAGGAGCTCGTCCTGGATGATCGCGTAACACCGCGAGAAACAAATGATCCATTGCGGCACGGAGCGGGGGGTCGGTCGGGTGGCCCTGCGGCAATCCACCGCGAACCAGTTCCGACGCGCAAATTCTAGCCCAGCGCTGAATACGCTGAAACGCATATCCACTACTCATCCTAGCCGCTCCTCCTGCAATACCCGCTCGAACTAACGATTGGTTTTTATGTTGAGGCGTCTGACGCAGGCCCATGGGCAATATTCCGTGCTCGCGCCGTAAGATCTGGTATGGACTACCATTAACCTGAGTGAGGATCGCCTTTTCTAGCAGATCGGACAAGTCCTCCAAACTCTGAGGTTTAGGGTCAAACACAGTTAATTCAATTAGCGCACAAGTTGCCGACGTTGGTAATACATAGCTGAATTGAACTCGTTCGGGTGTATTTTTCGCAAAATCCATTAACATAGCTCGCGATGAGTCAAATTGTGCCTTGTCGCACAACACTTCGGCCCCCAAAAACGACTGCCATAGAGTTGCGCCACCGCTCGTTGGTGCCATGGGCCTTGTGTCAACTACTCGCTTTGCGCGGAATATTTCATTGTCAGTCTCCACGTGCCAGAATCCGTTTCGCAAAGTCGGTTCACCACGTACATGCATACCTTGCAGAAGTTTGATAGTAGGCGTGGTGGCAAGTATCGCGGTGGCATGTGCATAAAAGGCCCCTGAGGGCAATATTTGATAGGGATAGAGGCTGCAATCCATTTCCGCTTCGCCACCGGAATCGCGCACGGTTAACCTAGACCACTGGTGGGCTATTAAATGTGAAACAGGTATCGCGGCATCCGCCCAAAAGCACCAGGTTCGGTCATTTTCGTATCGCTGCCGACTTTCTAAGATAATTGCCTGCGGCGCATTAGGAGAAAGGCGCGAAAGCTCAATTGCAAGGCTCAACCCTGAGCAACCGCCACCCAAAACTAACAGCGGGGTATCAACCGCCATAACGCGCTATATCGCTTCCTGATACACAAGGTAATCCGGCAAGCGCGGTATGCAGCCGAACATCGTGATACCAGGGGCGACGCCAGAATGCAGATTGCAGAGGTCGGGTGAGCAGCGACTGGCAGGTAATACCTAATTTTGACAACGGTGGCACCACAATTCTCTGACTCCAGTAATCGCCACCATGCCGCAATAGCCGTGTACCAATAGCCCTATATGTTCGCCCCGCTACCAAAATTGCACCGCGAGCCTCTAGCGGTAGGTAAGCAAGGCCTCGTTCACCGCTAGAATAATATGTATCGGCGAGTTGCAGTAGTTCAGCGATACTACGTTGCAATTTAGGACGCAAAGAAGAGCTTGGAATTTCCAGTAAAGAAGCGGGTATATCGCCAATCAACTCGGCTGGTAGATAGCGTCTCCCGCAGCTCGCATCTAGCCCGACGTCCCGGCATATATTGGTAAGTTGCATCGCAATTCCAAGATCAATGGCGTGCGGGTAGGCTGCAGAATCATCAACGTCTAAAACTCGACACATCATCAAACCTACGGTGCCGGCAACTCGATAACAGTAATGCAGCAATTCATCTACGGTTCCGACGTGAACCGGTTCAAGATCCGTCGCAACACCGCGAATGAGCTCAAGCACAATGTTTGAATCTATTTTGCACTCCCGCATCAACTCGAGCATATCCTTAAATTGAAGATTGTATGACTCACCCAATTTAATCGCACGCTCGCATTCCACTAACGCAGTCCGAGCTGTCGAGTGAGAAGCGCTTTCATCAGCAAAATCGTCTACGGCACGACAAAATGCATAAAGCCGGGTGGCCCGAGTTCCATGATGGGATCCTAACAACCGTCGCGCCCAGTGGAAGGTCTTTCCCTTTGCCGCAAGCACGCTATCCATATTAGGTGCTAAGCCGATCATGCGCACACACGCGGCAAGAGTCCGTCGACCACTTTGGCTGAACATAAGACTCCGGGAAGACCGGCGCCAGGATGGGTGCCGGCGCCGACCAAAAATAAATTCGCTACGCCTTCGGCGCGATTGTGAAAGCGGAACCACGCCGATTGACGAAAAATGGGTGCTACCGAAAAGCCAGCGCCATGCACGCTCAGATAATCATCGGCAAAATCCTCGGGCGTACGATAGAAATCGGCGGTTATATGCAGGGCTAGACCGGGCAATATTGTCCGGTCGAGCGCTTCAATAATGCGAGTACGTAAATTTGGACCTTCTATCGACCAATCAATACCGGCCTGATTGTTTGGAACGGGACATAGTACATAGAAACTTTCACATCCAGCAGGCGCGAAGCTTAGATCTGTTGCGGTCGGGCGATGTAAATAGAGCGAAAAATCTTGGGTCAGTACTTGTTTATTAAAAATATCATCGAGCAGATCGCGATAACGCTCTCCGAGCCAAATTGTGTGGTGAGCAATCTCAGGATAGGTACAGGTAGTTCCGAAATATAGTACAAATAACCCCATCGAATATTTAGCACTGGCTATTTTTAGCCGAGTCGAAATGGCTTGGCTTATTTTAGGAACCATTGCTCCATAGAGATATGCTGGGTCTGCATCTGAAACAACTAGATCTGCATCGACTCTCACTCCACCGCTTAAAAATACGCCTTTTGCGACGCCTTTGACGATATAAATGGACTCCACGGTCTCGCCAAGTCGCAGTGAGATACCCTGGCGGACCATCAGCTCACCGAGCGCCCGCGTAATCGTAGCGGTGCCACCCATAGCAAAGTGCACACCATAGCGGCGTTCAAGAAAGTGAATTAGTCCGTAAATACTAGTCGTATCAAAGGGGTTGCCACCTACTAGCAATGGCTGAATTGAGAAAGCATGCCGTAGCTTCGGATGCGAGAGGTGACTGCAAACCAATTGCCAAACGGACTGGTAACTTTTTAAGCTCACAAGCCCAGGAATGTGACGAACCATGGTAGCGAACCGATCAAACGGTTGGGCTGAAAGTTTTGTAAATGCGAGATCAAAAATGCGTTGCGAATGCCGCAGCAATTTCAGGTATCCGACACAATCACGCGGCTCAATGCGAGTTATCTCGGCAAGAGTATCGTCTATTGAACCACCATAATCAAAAGTATCGCCGTCAGCGAAATGAAATCGATACCACGGCTTAAGAGGAACAAGCTGAACACTGTCGGACATGCATTCGCCAAAAAGTTCGAATAATTCTTCGAATAAGAACGGCGCAGTGATGACAGTGGGACCGGCATCGTGGCGGAATCCGTCTCGCACGTAAGTTTGAGCTCTTCCGCCAATCTCTGGTTGACGATCAATTATCGTTACCGCATAGCCCTTGGCACGGAGGCGCAAGGCGACGGCAATTCCGCCAAACCCTGCGCCCACCACTACAGCATGAGAGCCAATCATTGACGATCGCTGTAGCAGCTTAAGGCCTCAGCGCATCGAATTAACGATGCAATTCCGACTCTGCTTCCGATTTCCGAGCGGCAATCATGTAAATAAATACACCGAATAAGGCCTTTGCCACGATGTCCGCGAGCGTGTAACCCACTTGCACTGCGGCACCGCCGGTCAAACCAATCATCGGAAAAGTAAACACGATGGGGTAGAAACACCACGAGAGAATAGTGAGCCATCGTGCTGTGCTCACCATTCCACGCACTGCAGGTGGCTGGGAGTCGATCGATTTTTTGAGACCCACAAAAAGGTCGAACACTATTATTACGAATGGAACCATCGCCGCCGCCCACCAAATCCAGCGCTCGCTAGGAATAGTGGAGACTTCACCGGGATATCCGAGAATAACCATTAAAGCCGCTAGCAACGCGAGTTTGGTACCTTTACGCATGGTCTCTTCGCGCGAAAGACGCATTACCAAAATCAATTCCAGTAACAACAAGGGAACGGTTAGCAGCCAATCTACGTACCGGTAAGCATCATTGAACTTCACTCCAGTCGCAGTGACTATGCCATTGCTAACTGAGTACGCTGCCTCCCAGGAATTGAAAATTCTTACGTAATGATAGCAAGCTATGGCGGTTACTAGACCGGTCAAAGTCATCGCCGTGCGATACGCTGGAAGCACCTGTGAGCGTCCAAAAAAAGAAAATATAGTCGCCGCCCCCATAACCGCAATTGTGAATGAAAAAGCGTTATGTACCAAATCAAACTGGCCCAATGAAATTCCGAGCATCTGCAATCTCCCGATGAAAGATGAATACCTATGAGTGCCTGTTTAGATCGAATTTCAAACCGACACTATTTATAAACCATCAGAAAAAAAAACTAGCTCAGAGTGGCCTCTGTGAGTGTGAATTCGACTGCTGGATACAGTATTATTGAATGGTGACCACCCTGCGGTTTGAATAACGACCGCCAGTCGATCAATTCTGTTGGCCGCATCTGATCCTTATACCCGCACCCGAATCGAACGGCTAGTCCCTTTAGATAAACGACGATTACTCGGTGGGTTTGCTGATTGGGCTAATATAGCGCATAGTTATGAATGTCGGCTGAACGCTGTGGCGATCTCATCCACCCAGAAAATGTGGCACGATCACACCGCTCAGGGTTTCTTCTCCCAAGATAATGTAAAGCGTTTGCTCGGCCACCGATAAGTCAATATCCAGGCGTTTTTCGAGGCGCAGGGCCAGCGCAGCAAGTAATTCTCGATCCACTTCAAAAATCGCGATGCGCTCGCCGCGATGAATGCGCTCGCCCGCGAGACGCGCCAGCCACGGCGCAACCTCGCGATGCGCGTAGACCGCAACGCGCATCGCTTTTTTTGAAGCCTTGTGTAAACGCGCGGCCTCAGGCAGCCCGATATCAATCCAGCTTTGCAAAACACCGGTTAAATCGCGTACTGCAATCGCCGGCTCATCGGGATCAGAAAGACCTTTGGAAAAGGCAATCCCTTCCGTGTATTCCAAGCAATACGCTAGCAAGCGCGTTAGCAAGTACTCAGGCGTCTCCGATGGGTGGCGCGCCATTCGCAAGTTCAGCGTTTCATAAACGGCCCGGTCAGAATCGGCCAACCGCACCGTGAATGCATAGATAGTTGCACCCAAACTCACGAGCGGTACTCAATATTTTTGACCATTACATTGAGCATCGTACCAAGCATTACATCGCCTTAAATAAATGTGTGTACAGTCGGCTTGCGACTAGCATCCGCGGCCAACCCGGCCAGCTCGCCTCACGACTCGACCCAGGCGCGCTACAGTTAGCCTGACCATAGTTTCGCCAGCGCGCCACAGCGGTCCGGCCCAGGTCAATACAGATCCAACAAATAATTGAAATCGAAACAGAATAGACCAGAGTAATCCAAAGGCTTTGTTGACGTAGCAATGCGAGCGCCACCCCAAATACTACGCCATATAACACGCTATTCGAGGCTCGCACGGCATAGCTAGACCAATTCACGATTGCACCCCGATCTGTTGCAACGACCATGACCTGTTCCAAAATAGCCCTGCGGATATTCCAAAGACCAAATTACTACTCATGGAATACGGCGCGCCAGAAGCTAGCCCTGGGTGCAACGCGGTCACAACCGCAACTGCATAGTTGGTTACAAACAATCCCACAATTAGGGTCATCGGCACCCAGCTACCCGGGACAAAAACGTGTTTACGGTTCGGCGACAAAATCGCTCCCTGTACCGAGACAAGTTTGCGCGCAAAAAACCGCATTGCAGCAAATCCTAGCAGCCAGGCCGCCAAATTTATCGACAGACTCTCGGCGCGACGCATCACTCCCAAGAATGACCCACACGGAGATCGGAGTCTGCCGTAGAGTTTCAACAATCATTTTTGCCTCCTAAACGGCCGCGATAGGGCCAGTAAGTGCACTATGACTATTGCAGTAGGCGATTGATGATAATTGCGACGAGCCGCTAAAGCGCGGCGTGAAACGCCCAAAACTTCGCGTTTGAATTATCAGCAGTAAAATTCTCGGCCATAAATTATCGGCTATTACGCGGCGAAATAACCCGTCCATACGGGGAAGCTCGCGCCAGCAAGTCAAACACAGTGAACACTTCTGCGGAAATACGGCTAATAGCCTCTTCGCCGGCCCGTTCATTGGCAAGGTAGGTCGTCATAACGCAAATGACATAAGGGCGATTTGCAACGAAAACGATGCCCGAGTCATTGCGCACGCCCTCAAGCTCGCCCGGTTTGTTAGCGATTCGAATTTCCGATGGGAGGTCGCGCGGCAGCCAACTATCCTTGTGCGTCGCCAACACGTTAAAAAAATCATCTGCCAACCCAGGTGCAAAGGCCTTGCGTCGATAAAGCGCTTCTAAGAGATGCATCATCTCACGCGGCGTCGAAATATTTTCTCGGCCTTGGGCGGCGGCTTTCAAATCCATCATCTTGCGCCGCAGCTGCGTATTCTTCAGCCCAAGCCCATCCATCAGTCGCTTAACATTGTCCATGCCGACCCGATCGATCAGCACATTAGTTGCCGAATTATCGCTGACCGCCACCATCATAGTCGCAAGGTCGCGGTTAGTGAGCTTAGTGACACCCGGCGTGAGTCCGCCCATAATATCGCTGTCAGCAACCAAATCCCCGCTGCGAACCGTATAGCTATCGTTAAGTCGCGCCCTACCCGATTTGCCAGCCGTAGACTCACCGTCCTGATGATAGAGCTCCGCGAGCACCGCAATTTTAATGGAACTCGCCTGCGGGAAGATTTCGTCAGGATGGATTAATAGTTCATGTCCTGTGGCCAGATCCAGAATCGCCACGCCCAGCACGCCGTTCAGGTGCTGCTCGATCTCTGCGACCGATGCCCGCAGGCGGCCCCACAACACCTCCTCTTTGGCGCTAGTAACGGTTTCGGCGGGTAACGATCCCATATCCGCTTCATCCACGCTCGGCACCGGATCCGCTGGAAACAAGGTGCGCGCCAAGGTCCGAGTGTTAGCGCCGTTCTGGCCACTGATGGTGATACTCGCCCGCGCCTGAGTTTGTAACCGCGCCAGTTCGTTGCTGCTGATTGGCGTCAGTCGTTGATGGCCCATTAATTTTTCGCCTGCCATATCTTTAAAGACCGACGCCATTAATTGTCCTTGTGATATGTAACTCGTACTACTGGATCGCGTGCCGTCAGACTGCGCGGCCATTTCCGCACGAATAGTGTTATCAAGAATCGGGTAGTGGGTACAGAAATATCCCACCACATCGGGCGCAGCGCCATATCCCTGCTCGGCGTGCAGTAACTTCAGATCCCGGTGTATCGCATCGTGTTGAGCCTTTATATCGGCGCCATGCTCGATCATTTCAACCCAATTCGCTGGCGCCAGCTGGTACACCTCAACCGAATGACCGGCAAGCCGCATCACACTTTTTTGCGTCCAACTCTGGACCGAATCGCTGGCAGCTTTATACCAGCGTGGCTGCACATATTTATGCGCGGGTTGCTCTTCTAACGGCACTCCATACAGCGCCGCAAGTTGCCTCGGATAGGCCATACTTTTAACTGTGGCGGCAGTTGCCAGAATAACGAAAACAGCCGATTTTTGCGTTGCTAAGGCGGCATCTATACGCCGCTTCGCCTCGCGCGTAGAAACATCGATGATGGAAACTACCGGACGCGCTTCACCCGGGTAGGCACTATCAACCGCTTGGCGAATTCGCTCGTATTGGGTTGAGGCGGTATTACAGGCAATAAACACCATATCGGCGCCTTCCCTGAAGGCCTTCAATACACCTGCACTACCGAGCGCCGCAATCTGCTCCGGAGTTTTGTCGCCATAAGGTAAATTCTTAGTGTCACCATAATGGTGAATCGTGATATCAACGCTGTAATCCCGTAATAGCGGCAACGAGGCCGCCTCGATGCTCTTCGCGGTCAGATACCCCCCAAACCCCGAATCAAAGGTCGCGACATGCAGCGCAATCGGGGCATCGGTGGCGTATGCGAAGCCGCCTAACAAGCAAAAAAATACAACCCGTAGGCCCACTTTCAAAGCCGCTGCAACAATCCGCATAAAAACTCCTTGAACCTTAAACTACTGCCCTTCTCGCCAGGACAAGACGTTATACCCTGCTGCACACCTCCGCGCGTTGCTTGCGCGGAAGTTTAGCAAGT
>JAYVYN010000220.1:0-9144 GCA_043784265.1 Gammaproteobacteria bacterium
TCGACATGTGCATCCTTGGGCAGTCCGGCAAGTTCACCTCCTGCAAAATCTACAGCAAAGTGCCACGAGTAGTAGGTACGCTTGACACCGATAGTGCCGCCCAATCCGGTGCGCGTTGCAATGGTCTGTGCGAGTGCTGTTGTGAACGGTAGGTGCGTGCCCCAGTGCAATCGATAATTGAACAGCAGTTCCTGGCCAGGTTTCGGCTTGTCTATCGGATTCCAGAACACCACGATATTATCATTAGTCTCATCGACGGTCGGAATCTCCACTAACTGTACTGCACCCTTGCCCCATCCACCATGCGGCCCTGGTTTTGGCTCGACTATCAGATTTGGGCGCTTATCGTAGTAAACACCATCGTCCTGATAGTGATCAAAATTTCGATCCCGTTGCAACAAGCCAAAGGCACGCGGGTTGTCATCAAAATAAGAGTTGAGCCTAAGCTGAGCCGGGTTCACTAACGGCCGCCAAATCCATTCACCCCCTCCAGTCCATAACGATAGGCCGTCCGAGTCGTGAATCTCGGGTCGCCAATCGGTCGCGCCGCGACGATCATTTTTGCCACAAAAAAACATACTCGTGAGCGGCGCTATCCCTAACCGCTCAATTGACTTGCGTGGATATAGCGCTTGTTCAACGTCCATCACCAAAGTACCGCCCGGCGCAATTTCCATCCGCATAGCCCCCGCGACGCTAGGTGAATTTAGTAGTGCATAGAGCGTCAGGGTGCCGGAATCTTTACTCGGCCGCTCAAACCAAAATTCTGTGAAGCGTGGAAATTCTTCGTTACGCGGGAATGCAGTGTCGACTGCCAAGGCGCGCGCCGAGAGCCCGTACTGACGTGTATCGCTGCCCACTGCGCGAAAATAGCTCGCGCCGAGAAATGCCGCCACATCGGCTTTCCAATTGGTCACGAATTGCACGCGAAAGCCAGCGAATCCCGCTCGGCCGCGCAGGGCACTCGGGTCAATACCGGTGCTCTTGAAATCAAACATTGATGGGTCGTAGAGGATTTCTCGCGATTGGCCGTCGATTAATTCATGCAAACGCACTGAATCGGCAAAGCCACGACCTACCGGAAAAAATTGCAAACGAAACGCAAGACCGTCGTGTGCCCAAAGCGCATGATCAGCACGAAATCGCATCGATTGATATTGATCATACGTTAGCGCGGCTAGGCTTGCAGGGAGTGCAGTTTGTGGTGGCTGGTAAGCCGTACTCGCAAGCGTTCGCGCCTGGCCCTTGAGCCAAGCAAAGTCAAAAGACGCCTTGGGCGCAGGTGGATTTGCCACAATTTGGGCCGCTAAGCCGAATTTTCCACCAACTAGTTCGCCGGCAGCAATACCGAGTGCAGTCGTCAATAGGGTGCGTCGTGTGGTCATGTTTTTCGTCCCTTTAGATATTTATACGAGGGTGCAAGTTTGGCAAACGCGCCAGTCGATTCAATAGGTTTAAGTCCGCTGCGACTTCAATCTGTTCGGCGGGCTGTAACCAGCCCAATGCTTCTTCCAAACTCCCGGCATCGGCTAACTTCTGTTCGGCCGTTAACGTATACGGATTAGGTTGGCCGCGAAGATCCGCAGGTCGTGGCAAATTGCCGCGAGCATGAGCCTCGCGTGCGTGAGCTTCATGCGCTAAAAACTTAAGGCCCAAATCGGGCAGGCGTATCGCCGCCGCAATGAGTTCCTGACGTCGCTTGACTAAGGGCGGTAAGTTCACTTCGTCCGGCGTGCGCAGCAACCCCACGCGCCCTAGCGCACGTCCCAAGGATTCGCTGCCGCTAGCACGTGATAGTGGGACGGCTAGAAATAGCCCTAGCAGCGCGGGTGCTAGCCACACTAGGAGCGGTGGCGATAAGAACCAAATGATAGTCGCCGTGACACAGCTTAGTAACATATGCCGGTAGTGGAAGCACCAAGCCTGGTACCAAGTGGTTTGACCTGAGTCGCGGCGTTGCGCCTTCCAGCCGGAATCTCGACCGCGAATAATTTCCAATACATGTCGACTTTGAATCAACATTAAAATGGGCGCATAAAGAGCGGACAACAGTACTTCAAGCACGACACTCGCGGCGACTCCTATTACACCGCCTGCACTTTTGCGTATGCGCTTGGATAAAAGCGCGCGCACCAGGCCGAGTAGCTTGGGGATCAATAGCACCACCATGCTGAACCAGAATAGCGACATCATTAACTCAACATCGAAGCGTGGCCAGGTGGGGAATAACTGGAAATCGTGATTGAAGTATTCGGGTCTTATGAGGTGCGATTGCACGCTAAGGGCAAAGCCGAGGGTAAGCAACACTAACCAAAGAGTTGAGGATAAGTAGCTCATTATCCCTACACCGAGGTGCAAACGACTGGAGAATCGCAGACCCGCCGCACCGATAATTTTGGAATGCTGAAGATTGCCTTGGGCCCAGCGTCGATCGCGAATCGCAACATCAATGAGCGAGGGCGGCGATTCTTCCCAGGTGCCACCACATTCGGTGGCCATGCAGACCTTCCAGCCGCCACGGCGTATGAGCGCCGCTTCCACGAAGTCATGCGATAAAATAAAGCCACCAAAGGGCTTGCGGCCGGGAAGCTCCGGTAAACCGCAGCACTCGGCAAAGGCCGCCACCCTAATGATGGCATTGTGGCCCCAATAGTTTCCCTCGTTGCCGGACCATGCAGCAAGCCCTCGGGTGATGACGGGTCCATAGACGCAGGCGGCAAATTGCTGTAACCGTCCGAATAAGCTTCGCGCACCGATAAGCTGTGGTGCGGTCTGCAAAATTCCGAGGCTCTCATCTTTGCGCATTGCAGTGACCAGATATTGCAAAGTTTGCGCTTGGATAAGGCTATCGGCGTCAAGCACAATCATGTGTGCATAACGAGCGCCCCAAGTTTGCACAAAATTCTCTAAATTGCCGGATTTTCGTGCGATATTTCGCCATCGACGTCGATACCAAACCGGCATGATGGGTGCAAGTGTGGCGCGTAATTGATTGACTGCTAGGGTCTCGCATATCCAAGCATTGGCATCCGTAGAGTCAGACAGCACCACAATTTCAAAGTCGCTTTGCGCGCCAATAGCCGCCAAGCCTTCAGCCATCGCTTGTAAGCCTGCGGTGGTACGTATCGGACTCTCGTTATAAATCGGCATGACCAGCGCGGTCAAAAGGCGAGGGCCGCTAGGGGGAAGTGTTGCAACGCCAGGTTTGCACGGGTCGCGCCGCTTTGAGGCGCCGGCGAGTACTGAGCCTGCGGCGAAAGCAATCCAGCTAAGCGAGATTACAAAGAAGAAAATCATGAGCCCCTGCAGCAAGGTCATGCTCGCAAAGCGCACGACTTGTAGCATTTGATAAAAACCGTAGCTGGTAATGCCGAGGAATACGGTAATCAAAATAAAACGTGCGAATCTAACTGCAGCGCTTGCGGCTATGCGGCGCGCGGTTGGCATCTCGCGCAAATTTTGTGCCAACATTTCACGCGGTGACTCGGGTGGCATGGCACCCGCCGCTGGCGCGCTTAAGAAGCTGTCCATCGGTACAGCCAGGTTTCGGTAATAGGTTGATCGACTCTCATGACTCGCAATCGTAGTTCAATTAATTCAGCACCTTTGGGGTCCACTTCGAAGCTGACGCGGAGGCCGTTTATGGCATGATAAGGGGTGAGAGTGGCATTCGATATTTTCCCTGTGGATGCGCTAAGGTCAACCCGAAGTCCTTCGGCCTTATCGCCGGTACCGGCAAAGTCGACTAGGAACACTCGTCGTTTGCCGTCGATACTTGCACCCGAGCGGGTTGCCACTGTTTTCCCGATCTCTTTGGGTAATCCGGGCTCCTCGAGCCAATTGATACGATAAGCAAAATGGACCGCATGGCCTGGCGTAAGTGGGCGTGCCGGTCGCCAAAAAGCCGTAATATTATCGTTATTCTCTCTGCCAGAAGGGATTTCTACGAGTTCCACGTCGCCCGCGCCCCAGTCGCTGCGCGGTTCTATCCAGGCACTAGGCCGTAGTTCATAAGCGGCCTCGAAATCTTGAAAGTCGCTTTGCTGCCGCGACCTTTGTACTAGGCCGAAGCCTAAGGGTGCATGGGTCGTGAATGTTGAGATCTGTAATTTAATGGGATTGGCGAGCTGTCGCCAAATGTGTTCACCGGTTGAGGTGGTAATTTGCAAACCATCGGAATCGTGCACCTCTGGACGGTAATCATCGAGTAATCCGCGATTGGTTTCGTCGAATAAGAACATGGAGGTCAGTGGTGCAATTCCAACCAAGCGCATTTCGGTGCGAGGAAACACTGACATGTCCACGTCCATGGTGGTAACGGTGCCTGGATGAACGGTAAATCGATAGGCGCCGGTAGCGGATTCGCTTTCAAGTAGGGCATAAATAATTACGCTTGCCGCATTCAAAGTCGGTCGTTCGATCCAAAAATGCGTAAATGCCGGGAATTCTTCGCCAGCAGGCTCTGCGGTATTGATTGCAAGGCCACGCGCCGAGAGGCCGTATAAAAGATGTTGGGCGACGCCGCGAAAATAGCTAGCTCCCTGGAAGACTAAAAATTCGTCCCAAATTTTTCGCGAATTTATGTGGTTACGAAGGCGGAAGCCCGATAGAGGAATTGAAGTTTTTCCGAGTTGAGTGGGTGGAGAGGTGCCCATTTGAAACATGTCCGGGGTCGCAGTTAGGTCTTGCGCGATACCCTTCTCAACCTTTGAGACCGTGACTTTGGTGAGTTGATTCTGTCGCGAACGCAGCAACTCCAGTCGGAAGGGCAGATTTTCGGCCCGCCAAATAGCGGCATCGGGATTAAAATGCATGCTGCGATATTGTTCGGGACTGGGTTTGTCAAGCGCAGCTGGGACATTGTTTCGCTGTGGGGTATAGGGCGTGGCCGCTCGTCGCTTGGCGTCTAGGATCAGCGAGTCATAGGAAAAGGCGTAACCGGCCGGTTCTTTGTCAGCCGCCGGAGTGTTCCCGCTGAAGGTCGCTGCCAGCAATAGTAGGGTCCACCTACAATGGGTTGCTGAAATGCGCGTGGCAAGGTTAGTTAAAGGCATGGTTCGTATGCTATCTGATGTCATAATCAGATTATGCTCGAACTTGGCCTCAAATCGCTGCTTGCTTATTTTTTGGGGACAATCTTAGGCAGTTTGGTGCTCGGGAAGTTAAAGGGCGTGGATATTCGAAACTCCGGTAGCGGCAACGCAGGTGCCACGAATGCTTTGCGAACTCAGGGTAAATTTTTCGCGATTGGCGTACTAATCATTGATATTAGTAAAGGGCTATTGGCGACGTCTTGGGTGCCGACCCTGGTATTTCCCGGCATTACGCAAGATCCCGAGATAAGCCGGTATGGTTTGGTTCTAGGGTGCGGTGTCGCGGTAATATTGGGCCACGTCTATCCGGTATGGTTTGCATTTCGCGGCGGCAAGGGGGTGGCGACCATACTGGGTGCGATTGCGGGTATTGATGCGCGCTTGATATTGCCCTTAGGGGTGAGTTGGTTTGTGGTGCTGCTGGTGACGGGATATGTCGGTCTTGCGTCTATGTTGGCCGGCGTTGCGCTCGTGGTCAGTGTGTATTTTCTGGCCCCCGGCAACACACCGCTATTACTCTTTTGCTCGCTGGTTACGCTCTTTGTGGTCTACACCCATCGCAGTAACATTGTGCGCATGTGCTCGGGAAATGAGCATCGTGTGCGCCGCCTATGGTTGTTTCGACCGCGAAAGGCATAGGTCATCCACCCCTGTTAATGTTGTTGGCCGATGGCCAATTGCATTCAGGTGAATGGTTGGCTGAACAAATGGGTGTAAGCCCTGTCGACGTACACCAGCAAGTGCAGCGGCTTAGCGCTTTTGGTCTTGACTTAGCGTTGAAGGGTCAAGGCTATCAATTGGCTCGGTCGGTTGAATTACTCGATGTTGGGGATATTTTGGCAGCGTTTGGCACGCAAGCTCTGGCACGAACGCCGCAAATCGAGATTTTATTTGAGGTGGGGTCAACCAATAGTCGATTGCTCTCGAGTGAATCGCCGCCGCGCGGTTGTATGAAGGTTTGTTTGACTGAATTGCAAACGGCAGGGCGTGGCCGTCGCGGTCGGCCCTGGCTCGCTCCCTTTGGAGGCAGCATTGCCCTCTCGGTCGGTTGGAATTTCGGCAATTCTGCGCGAGCCTTACCCTGCTTGAGTTTAAGTATTGGCGTGGCCATCGCGCGAGCTTTAAGGCGAGTCGGAGGGCGCGGCATTGCCTTGAAGTGGCCGAATGATATTTGGTTTGCTGACCGTAAAATAGGCGGAGTGCTTATTGAGCTTAAGACTGAGGCGAGTGGTCCTGTTTATGTGGTTATTGGCGTGGGAATTAATTTATGGTTGGATGAGGCGATGCGCCAAGCCATTGAGGCTTCTGGAGTACGTGTGGCTACAGTATCAGATGCGTGCCGCATGCCGCCGTCGCGCAATCATTTGGTGGGAATATTGTTGGATGAAATTTTGGGTGTATTGGAACAATTTGAGCGAGCGGGTTTCGCGCCCTTACGGCTGGATTGGGAGGCCCTGGACGCGTTGCGGGGTCGGACTGCGCAGGTGCTAGTAGGGGAGCGTATTATCGAGGGCACGGCGAGCGGCATCGATGATGAGGGGGCTTTGATGCTGCAAATCGACGGCCATTGCCAAAAATTCCTCTCGGGTGAAGTTAGTTTGCGATTGCCTTAAGGAGATCCATTGACTCTGCTAAAAACACTGGTTTTCGGTCTACTGCTCGCTAATACGGGGTACTTTCTTTGGCTGCAGGGTGTCGGTAAGGCGGCGGTGCCAGTGGTTCAGGTTGCACCCAGTTTACAGCTTGCCTCTGAGGCTCATGTTAGTGTTCCTGCCGTGGTTGCCTTGGCAGCAGTCCCGGCTAAAGACGAGAGCGATGTAGCGGAGCCGGTTCGCTGTGTCAGCATTGGGCCGTTTCAGGATGTTTCGGAAGCGGCGCACGCCGCGAGTAGCTTGCGAGCGAGTTTGTATGATCCTAGGCAACGCGTGGCGGAGGGTGAAGTTTGGGCTGGCGTATGGGTATATTTACCGGTGCCAGCGAGTAGGCTTGCGAATGATCAAATGCTTGCGAAACTGAAAGAAAACGGTATCGATGATGCACTTACCATGCCGGGACCTGGCGATTCTTCTGTGGTTTCGCTGGGCTTGTTTAGTGAACCTAAGCGTGCGCAGGCAAGGGTGGCGCAGGCGCAAGGACTTGGCTACAAGCCGACGATAGTCGATCGAAAGCGGACTGGTGATGTGTATTGGATTGATCTGAACTTGAAATCCACTGACAGTCTGGCAAATTTAGCTCAGTTACAAGGAAAAAAAGGTCGCATCGTACGCTTAGACATGAAGGCGTGCCCAGCGGTGGCCGCGAATTAACTATGATGGATACGCGCATTCTAAGTAAGTGGAGTTGGTGGTTTTTGTCGGCGTTCGGCGCGTTGATTGGCTACGGATTTTTAGTGGGATTTTTGTGGTTAGTGGTGGCGCAGATATCCGATTGGTTGCGGGTGGGAGAATGGATTCATTTGGGAGTTGCAGAAGGGCTGCATGCGGAGCTGCTCCGTTGTTGTCTGCGCACCGGTGATGCCGGACATTTGGCAGCCTTAGTGCATTGGTTGGAAACCCCGATTAGCTGGCTGGGTATGCATAAACTTTTAGAAGTTCTACCCGCATCGCTGGCGATGTTTATTGTGAGTGTCGCCGGAAATTGCCTGTTCATTTATTGCAAGGACCGTATTGCAGAGCGCCAACTTTAGGTGGGCAGGATTTTATTTGCGAGCCTGATTGGCACGGCGATCGAATTTTTTGATTTTTATATTTACGCTACTGCTGCAGTTTTAGTATTTCCAACGCTTTTTTTCCCGAAGCAAGATCCCGCCATCGGCGTGCTGCAATCATTGGCTACTTTTGCGCTGGCTTTTTTCGCGCGCCCCCTGGGTTCCGCTATTTTCGGTCATTTTGGTGATCGAATCGGTCGTAAAGCGACGCTGGTGACGGCGCTGCTAACGATGGGCGTGTCGACCGTACTCATCGGTGCGTTACCGACCTATGCCACACTCGGGGTGTTCGCGGCGGTGCTACTGGCCTTGTGCAGGGTGGGACAAGGGTTGGGGTTGGGAGGTGAATGGGGTGGAGCGGTGTTGCTGGCGACTGAAAATGCTCCTGCTGGAAAAAAAGCCTGGTATGGATGTTTTCCTCAATTGGGCGCACCACTTGGCTTCTGGTGCTCGACTTCGGTGTTTTTGTTGCTCAGCCAGCACTTAAACAATATTCAGTTTATGCAGTGGGGGTGGCGGGTGCCTTTTTTGGCAAGCGCAGTATTGGTAGGCGTGGGTCTTTATGTTCGGCTACAGTTGGTCGAAACGCCCGATTTCAGGCGCGCTGTTCTGCTCGGTGAGCGCGTGCGGATGCCGGTACTTACAGTATTTTCACAATATTGGCGTGAATTAGTGCTGGGAACTTTGGCGGCGACCACCACTTTTGTCTTATTTTATCTGATGACCGTTTTTGCCTTGAGTTGGGGCACGAGTCGACTAGGGTTTCAACGAGAACAGTTTTTAATATTGCAAATGTTTGGGGTGCTGTTTTTTGCACTAACTATTCCTATCTCTGCGCTGCTCGCCGACATTTACGGCGGACGCACCATGCTTATCGTTGCGACGCTTGCAATTGTCGCATTTGGTTTCTCGTTTGCACCCCTGTTGGGGGCTGGTACTCGTACTGCGGCTGCAGTGTTTTTAAGCACTGGCCTTGCCTGTATGGGCCTGACTTATGGACCCTTGGGTAGCGTATTGGCGGCACTCTTTCCAACCGCGGTGCGCTACACCGGCACCTCGCTTAGCTTTAATTTTGCAGGAATTACCGGCGCGTCGCTCGCTCCCTATATTGCCACGCATTTAGCGTCGCGTTTCGGATTGAGCTACGTGGGATACTATTTATCGGTGGCCGGATTGATAAGTTTGCTGGCATTGCTGGGGCTTAAAACTCGATCGAGTTGAGCATGGAATATATACTCTTCGTCGCGATGGTCGCCGACCATAAAGAAATGATCCGTCAGTTTTAAAAATCCATAACGTTGATAGAAGCGCTGGGCACGCGGGTTGACGCTATAGACACTAAGC
>JAYVYN010000221.1:0-11078 GCA_043784265.1 Gammaproteobacteria bacterium
GCGAGAAAATCTGGCTCGTCAGCTTTATGCAGTACGACTTAGGGTTCTTCGATCACGAGACGGGCCGCGTCGAATGCGCCGAGAATCCTTTCGGTGCTACACTATTACCCATGTGTCCGGTATAAACCGTTACCCATGTGCCAGGAATAGACCTAGCCAAATTGGTGCGCTCGGACGGATTCGAACCGCCGACCACCTGGTTCGAAGCCAGGTGCTCTATCCAGCTGAGCTACGAGCGCATACTACTAGTCTAGCCTAAAGCGAATTTGAAAGTAGGTTTGTGCCGCGACTGGCCAAATAACTCGTTGATTATATTATCAATTTCAAGCTAATCTTGTATCACTGGCCGAAATGCCCCCAAAGAAGCTAAGATTGCAGCTCAAGACCCAGACCCCAATTTACACCCTACACCCTACAATTCAGAGAGAGGATTCCCGATGAAGGCTTGGTTACCCCTGACACTGGCTTTGTCTCTATGCGCTGCCGCACATGCACACGCAGCTTGCACCTACCCGAGCGCACCAGGCACGCCACCCGACGGCGCGACCGCGGCACTGGCCGAAATGATTACGGCAAAAAAGGATTTTGATCGCTACAACACCGAGATGAACTCCTATCTCGATTGCATCAAATTAGAAATGGATGCCGCGACTCCTAAGGATGCGAGCAAGCTATCACCGGATGCGAAAAAGAAGTCCGACGACCAACTCAAAATCCTGACGCAGAAAAATAATGCCGCAGTCGATGAACTCCAAGCAGTTGTGGGCCGCTTCAACGAACAGTTGAAGATTTTTAAAGCTAAGCCGAAGGCTTAAGATATAAGGGCGCGGCCAAAAAAAGCCGCCGCGCCCGTCTACACTATGCAGGCCGGCACGCTCATCACTCCGCGTCAGGCCGAAGAGGCCATTCACTCACGCCTAATTAAACTACCCATCGAATCACTGCCGTTAACGCAGTGCGTGGGCGGAACATTAAGGGAAAATATTTACGCGGAACGTGATCAGCCCCCGTTTGATCGGGTCACTATGGATGGTATTGCCGTCGATAGCGAAGCCCTCCGCCGCGGCCTACGGTATTTCAAAATCCAGGGCACGCAAGCAGCTGGAACGCCACCCCTTAAACTCACACACCGCGACCACGCCATCGAAGTGATGACCGGTGCCGTTTTACCGCAAGGCTGCGACAATGTAATCCCCGTTGAGCAAATCACGGTGACCGAAGGAGCAGCCTCCCTGTCAACGAATATCAATACCGCGGTGTTTCACAACGTGCATCGCCGCGGCTCCGACGGCCTCCAGGGCGCGCTGTTGCTTAAAGCCGGCACGTTACTTCGCGCACCGGAAATCGCGGTTGCCGCCTCAGCCGGTATGGCACGCATACGGGTCAGCAGCCAGCCCGCGGTGATGATCATATCAACCGGTGATGAACTCGTTGAACCCGGCGAACCCATTGCCGATTATCAAGTGCGCCGCTCCAATGCCTATGCCATCGCCGCCACCCTGCGCAAACATAGCTTTGCTCGCGTGGGTGATGACCACGTGCCTGACGATGAACGCCTCCTCCACGAACGACTCACTTCGCACCTCGCCACGCACAATTTTGTGGTCTTAAGTGGCGGCGTCTCCATGGGCAAATTTGACTTGGTACCCAAGGTCTTACAGCAACTAGGCGTGCAACAAGTGTTTCATCACATAGCACAACGACCCGGCAAACCCATGTGGTTCGGCATTGGCCCGCAAGGCCAAGCAGTATTCGGACTTCCCGGAAATCCAGTTTCGACGCTGGTTTGCCTGATCCGTTATGTCATCCCCGCGATTCGCGTCGCGATGAGCACCGAACGCATAATCCCCGAGCGTCTAGCACTCGCCGCACCCGTCACATTTCAACAACCCCTCGCCTATTTTTTACCAATCACCCTCCAGCACGACGACTGGGGCCGCCCCTGGGCCACTCCACAACCGCCCAATGGCTCGGGTGATTTTCTCAGCCTCGCAGGCACCGACGGATTCGTCGAATTGCCCCCCGGACCCAATACTTATCCAAAAGGCTTTCTCACCAGCGTTTACCGCTGGTAACCGAGTAGCAGCATGACTTCCACAATTCACGACTTTCGCAAACCCAAATTCCCGCTCGACAAAATTGGGCGACCCCTCCATGACTTACGCATATCAGTCATGGATCGTTGCAATTTCCGCTGCCCCTATTGCATGCCAAAAGATCAATTTCACGCCAATTATCAATTTCTAAAATCTCAAGAACGCCTCTCTTTTGATGAGATCGTGCGTTTGACCCGCGTTTTCGCGGGATTAGGCGTGCGCAAAATTCGACTCACCGGGGGTGAACCCCTACTGCGCGCCAATCTCGCCGATCTCGTGGGCGACCTGACCGGCATTCCCGGGATTGAAGACATTGCACTCACCACTAATGGAGTACTCCTCGATCAACATGCGGTAGATCTACACGCGAACGGACTACGCCGAGTTACTGTAAGCCTAGACACACTCGACCCTGAGATTTTCACCCGCATGAGCGGCGGCTTTGGTGCACTCGAGCAAGTACTTAAAGGCATTGATGCCGCAATCACCGCGGGACTGACCCCCATCAAAATTAACGCCGTCATCGAGCGCGGGATTAATGACCATACGGCACTCGATCTTCTCGAGCATTTTCGCGGTTCACCAGTGATTGTGCGCTTCATCGAATTTATGGACGTGGGAAATCGCAATGCCTGGCGCGCCGAGTCGGTGGTGCCCTCGCGCGAATTAGTAGCGCGCATCCAGGCGCGCTGGCCCATGCAACCCATTTCGCGCAATTACCCCGGTGAAGTGGCGACCCGCTGGCAATTTGACGACGGCGCAGGTGAAGTCGGTTTCATATCCTCGGTTTCCCAACCGTTTTGCGGAGACTGCAGTCGTGCTCGAATTTCATCGGAGGGAAAATTCTTTACCTGCTTATTCGCTAAGGATGGTATAGATCTGCGCGCACCTTTAAGAGCCGGTGCCAGCGACGATGAGTTGCAACAATTATTGCGTGGCATTTGGGGTGCGCGCACGGACCGCTACAGCGAGCAACGTGAAGTGCTACGGCGCAGCGAACCTGGCATGAAGAAAATTGAAATGTACTACATCGGTGGATGAGCAATGACTTTCTCGCATCTCGATGCCGACCGACGTCCCAGCATGGTGGATGTCAGCGCTAAATTGCCCTCACAGCGAACCGCCATTGCTGAAGCACGAGTGCAATTCCCCGAACATGTCGCCGCCGCTCTGCGCGAAAACGGCTTCAAATCCGCGAAGGGTCCAGTGTTCGATACCGCAATCGTGGCAGGAGTCATGGGCGCGAAACGCACGCACGAATTGATTCCGTTTTGTCACGCATTGGGTATTGAGAACTGCCAGATTAATATTGCGCTCATCGGTGATGAAGCGATTATTCGTTGTACTGTCAGTGTATTCCACAAAACCGGCGTCGAAATGGAAGCGCTCACGGGCGCGAGCATCGCCGCACTCACTATTTATGATATGTGTAAGTCGCTATCTCATGACATCGTCATTGGCAACACACGACTGGTATCGAAGCGTGGTGGCAAAAGCGATATTGCCAACGAAGCGATTTAGATGACGTCAATTTACGGCCTCATACTCGCCGGCGGTACCAGTACCCGTATGCAGCGCGACAAGGCGGCATTGCTGTACCAGGGCCAAAATCAACTGGACCGAGCTTTCGAACTACTGAACTCGCTAGTCGAGCGCACCTTTGTGTCGGTACGTGCCGACCAAATAGCGGAGCCGATTCGTGCGGGCAGATCTTTGATTGTCGACTCCGTTGAGGGCGGTGGACCCATTGTCGGCATACGCTCAGCGCTTAAGGCGCACCCGAATGTAGCCTGGCTCGTACTTGCAGTCGATCTGCCATTTTTATCGGTGGTGACGCTGCAAGCCCTGCTCGCAGCGCGCGATCCTACCGCTGTCGCCACTGCCTTTCGGAGTGCCCACGACGGCCTACCCGAACCGCTATGCGCGATTTGGGAACCTTCAGCTAATGCCGCGTTAGCGCAGTACCAAGCGCACGGTGGCCAATGTCCCCGAAAATTTCTGATAGGCCATTCAAGTAAACTCGTTGACCCCGTGGAAACCACAGCGCTTGATAATATCAATACGCCGGATGAGTACACCCACGCGCACAGTTTGTTGGAGCGTTGAATAGTTATGCATTTAAAAATTCAGTATTACGCAATTCTACGCGAGCAAGCCGGGCGCTCCGAAGAATCTGTGCAGACCACGGCCGCCACGCCCCAGGATTTGTATGCCGAATTGCGCGACCGCTTCGAGTTCACGTTACGACATGAACAATTGAAAGTCGCAGTGAACGGAGAATTCTCAGATTGGTCGCTCACCCTGAAGGACGGCGACGTCGTGGTCTTCATCCCGCCGGTTGCGGGTGGCTAATGCGTTTTCGTTTTACAACCTCGGCGATTGACACCGAATCCGCACGAGGCGAGCTACTCGACTTAAGCGCAGGCGGCTATGCGAGCTTTGAAGGCTGGGTACGCGACTACAACGAGGGTCAGGAAGTCCTGCGCTTAGAGTATGAAGCCTTCGAAGCCCTCGCGGTCAAAGAGGGTGAGCGGATTATTGAGCAAGCGGCGCTGCAATACCCTATTAAACGCGCCCTGTGTATTCACCGCGTTGGAAACTTGAATCTTGGCGAAATGGCGGTATGGGTCGGCGTCAGCGCGGTACACCGCGGCGAAGCCTTTGATGCGTGTCGTCATATCATCGATGCCGTCAAGCATCGCGTACCCATTTGGAAAAAAGAGCACTACCGAAACGGTGACTCAGGCTGGGTGAACTGCGAGCATTGCGCTGCAGCGCCCTCGCACGGCTAGCGCCATGCAGCCCGACTATTCACGACAAATTCTGTTGAAGGAACTGGGCGAGGTCGGTCAGCAACGTTTGGCACGCAGCCGCGTACTCGTAGTAGGTACCGGCGGACTGGGCAGCCCTGTGCTGCAATATCTGGCGGCTGCGGGAGTCGGTTGCCACGAGAATGGTTGCCTAGGCTTAGTCGATGCAGATGTCTTAGAGGCGAGCAATTTACATCGCCAACCGATCTTTGAACTTAACGATGTCGGCATTTCAAAAGTCTCGCTCGCGCGAGTCGCAATTCACAAGATCAACCCGCAAGTACAGGTCGAAATCCATGCCCTGCGGTTCAATGCTAACAATGCTCTCGCCCTCGTGAGTCAATACGATATCGTGGTGGATTGCAGTGATAACTTTCGCACCAAGTACCTCATTAACGACGCCGCGGTTCTCGCCCGGAAACCGGCGGTCTTCGCCAGCGTCTATCAATACGAAGGCCAGCTACAGGTCTACAAGCCACAGCAAGATCATGCCTGTTTACGCTGCCTGTGGCCGAATGCCACGCTGGACGGCATTGTGGGCAACTGCGCGCAAACCGGAGTGTTGGGACCCGTGCCCGGCACCTTCGGTACATTACAAGCGTTACTGACCCTCAAAATTATTTTAGACATTTCAGGGCAACTGGCGGGCGAGTTACTGCTCATGGATTTCAGTAATTTCTCAATGACGAAACTCGCAACGAGGCGGCACACCGAGTGTCACGCACCCGCCTGCGAGCGTATTAAAGGCCTTGAACCCGACTTATCCCTGGAACCAGGCGAGCCTACTATTGAAGTCGCGTTAGCCTCGTTCAAGGCGGCTTTAGCACAAGGCTTCGAGTTAATTGATATTCGCGATGCCAAGGAAGTAGCTGCACACTCGACTAACCTGCGCCATATTCCCATGCCAGCATTACTCGACCACCCTGAACAATTATCCGTGACAGGTCACTACCTGCTGGTCTGCGCCACCGGCAAACGTAGCCTAGCCACCGCGCGCACCTTGCGGGCTGGCGGCCTAGTCGTCTCCTCGTTGGCCGGCGGCCTAGCTGCGCTTGCGCCTTAAGGTGCGGTGCGCGCGAAGAGACGCGCCATTGAACAACGAGCATCACCTATTCGGTGATAGTGAACGCGCTGAAGGTGGCGAGCTAATTGATTGGACAAACGATCAGTGCTACTGGGCAACGCGCCCCATAACTACCTTCGGGATGCCGCAAACCTCAAAAATATGCAAAGACCCATTCAAGCCGGATGGCAATTTCTTCAAAGCTATGCACAAAAAACTCGACGAACGCGAAACTAGTCATACACCGTAACCGCCGCCCGGTTGATTTGGTTCCAATAAATTGGCCTTTACCCACTTCGGCGGCCAATAAACGACATTCAAGTAGATCCAAATTCTAGGCTTCCATCCAGCACCAAACTCACGAGTCACGCACCTTTAGTTTCGGCCGCTTTAGACACGCCGCGATGAATTTTGTGAACGGACTGATGTCCATGCCAATACTTGCACTGTCGAGTGCGCGAAGATATGCGGCGCGATCTTCGACGCGAATAGCCGCCCATGAATAGTTGCCCGAAGCTAGCATCGCGTTCATCAGAAAACGAGCCATTCGACCATTTCCGTCCATGTACGGATGAGTGGTACACACAACCCGGGGGCATTCGATGCATACCTGCGCGCCTCGAATGCGTACCGGCGCTTTGGACCAGCGAACCTGGCTGCGGGAGGTCTGATGAAAGAGGGTCTGCATGCTGCAGTCGCCGCATTCTGCAGTCGCCACATTCACCGAGGCGATTCGCGCGGACCCCGATTACGCCTTCGCCTACGCCGGCCGGCCGGTCGCTCGCTCGCTCGCATTCGCAGATTTCGCCCGGGCCTTGGTGTCAGGACCTGGTGTCGGCGACTACAACATGTGGCTTGGGATCAGTTACTACCTAAGCGGCGACACACCGAGGCCGAGATGATGCTTGCCAAGGTCCGGCCTATTGCGCAAGATCGGTTGGCGGAAGGGTAGGCTGACATCTACGCGCTGTGGGGCGATACTGCCCGCGCGCTCGATTGGCTCGAAACCGCGATGTGCAACCGAGACCCGTATCTCGCATACACGAAAGTTAAGCCCTTCTTCGATCCGTTGCGCAACGAGCCGCGCGCCTGTTAACAACATCCTAGCTATTCCACCATCCTAGCGATAACAACTTGCTAGCGATTCGCGCCGCGACCCACGCTCGGCAAGCTCTGCCGTTGCCTGATCCGCGCAGCATCCATCAGCATGCTCCCGGCCCAGCGGTACACATTATTCTCCTTAACGGTCCGACGCATTAAATTCATACGATTGCGGCGCTCATCTCTGCCCATGCGCATCGCCGTTTCCATGGCTTGCGCCGTCTCGGTTACGTCAAAGGGATTGACCAGCACGGCTTCAATGAGTTCGCGCGACGCGCCCGCAAAACTACTCAAAATAAGCACCCCATCTTCATCGTCGCGCGCGGCGACAAATTCCTTGGCAACCAAATTCATGCCATCATGCAAACTATTCACCAAACAGAAATCTGCAGCACGGTAGAGTTCGAATACCTGTTGCGGTTCTTGATGTTTATCAATCAGAACGATCGGTAGCCAACCATTTTCACCGAACTTCGCATTGATCCGTTCCACTTCACTATAGGTCATTTTCTGCAATGCCGCGTAAGCCGGTAATTCGCTGCGCGACGGTGCAGCGACTTGCAGCAGCGTGAGTTTACCGCGGTGTCGCGGATTTCTATCGAGCAAGGATTCTAAGGCGTGAAAACGCTCGACGATGCCCTTGGTAAAATCCCATCGCTCGACACCCAACCCCAAAAATACATTCGCGCCAATTTGGTACCGCTGGCGAACCGCGGCACGGCAGGTGGCCACGTCAGCTACGTTTTTAAGCCAGCGCGGCGGCCATTCAATCGAAATAGGATAGGGTGCAACCCGACAAGTATGGCCCTGAAACGTGACGGTCATGTGCTCATGATTAATTTGGCACTCCATAAATCGATCAACGGCATCGAGGAAATTTTGGCAATGATATCGCGTATGAAAGCCTAAAATATCGGCTGACAGCATGTGCAACAACATCTCACTCTTCCACGGGCAAACACCAAAGGTCTCAGCGTTAGGCCAAGGAATATGCCAAAACAGCACCACGGTCGCTTTGGGCATTTTGGCCCGAATGAGTTTGGGCAACAGCGCAAAATGAAAATCCTGAATCAATATCACTGGACTATCGGTGGTAGCTTCGGCGGCGGCTACATCGGCAAATTTGGCGTTGACTTCGCTATACATACGCCAATCACTCGCGCGGAAAGCCGGCCGCACGTACGCTAAGTGACACAGCGGCCACAGCCCTTCATTCGAGAATCCATAGTAATAACCTGCCTCCTCCTCAGGCGACAACCACACGCGGCGCAAGGTGTAAGTGGGATCATCCGGTGGCACCCGTATTTGGTCGAAGCGATCCACCGTAGCTCGATCCGCGCTACCCGCACCGTGGGCTATCCACACTCCGGAGCACGCACGCATGATCGGCTCGAGCGCGGTCACCATGCCACTCGCCGGCAGTTGGACTATCAGCTTACCCTCCGCGTCATAGCTATGAATATACGGTTCGCGATTGGCGACAATTATCACCTGCGACGCCTGTAGGTAATCATCAACCACTTGACGTAACGCCTGAGGCGTCCAATTTTCGCGAAAATCAATCTCCAGTCTTTGCTTCTCTTCCGCTTCGGCCATGGCTTGCCGGACCTCGGATAAAATCGGCAATGAAGCGCGCGGTGACCTTGCATCATCGAGAAATCGTTGACCACGAATATCGCCCACTAACGACTGGATCCAGCGGCGCAATTGTAGCCACCCAGTGAAAACGATCAACAATGCCAGCAGCAATACGGAAATGCCGACAAATACCAGAAGAAAGTCACGTGCGGTTCTTTGGCGATGATCGACAAAACTTAAATCGTGCAGCAACATGACTCGAAAGGCAGCAGCAACACCCGTATCAAATCTAAACTGGGAAACCTGTACGGATCCAGACGGAAGCTTCAAAATACGAGTTGCAACCGGATCACTACTGGGATCACAAGCAATTGAGGCAGGAGTCCTGTCAGTTTTCGCGATCAACGTTCCGTCAACACGACAGACCAAAATTCCCAGCAAACGCTCGTCAGTCGTGATCTTCGACAAATACGCGCGCAGGCGAGTGTCGCCGCCCTTTTCGGCACCCTTCGCAATTAGATCACTGATGCGATCCTCAGCGGAATGCATCACCAGCTGAGCCCGCAGTTCAACGTCAGAGCGAAACCATTCGCTCAGCAGCCGTTCAATATAGGGAAGACCCACGTAAGCTACGACCACCGAGGCGGCAATCAGAGGCAAAATCAGCCGCAAGAGGATGGTGCGAAACATAACAAGCTCCCGCTTGCAACCCATAGACCGTCGACTACCCGCTGCTAACACAAGTTCCGCAGCATGCTGGAGTGTACCCTGAAAATTACGCAATGAACTATTGGCAATCTGAGTCGGTTCGGTTATGGTCCAGAATGGGAAAAAATTCTCCGCCGCCACTGACTCTCGATAGCTGCCTTTTCCTAGATGTGGATGGAACACTTATCGATTTTTCTGATTCGCCGCTACAAAGTGTTGTGGATGAAAAATTGAAATCGTTGCTGACTGCCGTACTCAAAAAACTGGACGGCGCGCTAGCGCTGGTCAGCGGACGAACTATTGCGCGTCTTGACGAGCTTTTTTCACCCTTGCATTTTGCGGCGGCGGGATTGCACGGCATTGAACGCCGCGATTTAAACGGAGCTTTTCGCGGTGCTGGATTTGGCGACTCACGCTTGAACCCACTTAAGGTGTCATTGCAAGAAATAACCAGTGCTCATCCGAACACTTATTTCGAAGATAAAGGTCGCTCAATCGCAATGCATTTTCGCAATGCCCCCGAACAAGAGCCGATCATTCGCCAATTATTGGTGGAGGCAGTTGCGAGCCTCGGGAGCCACTATCATATTCAAGAAGGACACTTTGTGCTGGAAATTAAGCCTAGCGGGTTTTCCAAAGGGACAGCGATCAACGCATTTTTGAAAGAACAACCATTTTCAGGTCGAAAGCCGGTATTTATTGGCGATGATCTGACTGATCGCGATGGTTTTCGAGCTGTTGAAGATCGCGCTGGCATGTCGATCGCGGTCGGTGATCGAGTGGATGCACAATGGCATTTGCAGGATCCCGCAGCGGTGCGCACATGGCTCGGTTGCTTGGTCGAAAGCTCGTCGGCATTCTAGTGCAAGCCAAGGGTAATTTAGATCTCGCAGTAATTGGTAATTGCCAGATCGCGGCGCTCATTGATCATCTGGGGCGAATTGTATGGGCCTGCCTACCACGCCCCGACGCTGACCCGGTTTTTTGCTCCCTACTCTCAAGCGAGGCTGGCGATAGCTTAAAAGGCGTCTTTGCGGTGGACCTCGCCGACCTTGCAACAGCAACCAGTCAGTACCAACGCAATACCGCCGTGGTTGAGACTCTACTCACTGATTCCCACGGCGACCAATTGCGCATCACAGATTTTTGCCCACGTTTCCGCACGCGCGGCAGAATTTTCAGACCCATGAGTCTAGTGCGCATCATTGAACCGGTACAAGGCCATCCGCTGATCACATTAAGGCTTAACCCCCGCTACGACTATGGAGCGAACAGCCCTGAGAAAATATCGGGTAGTCATCACGTACGCTTTATTGCACCGCAATTGTCCTATCGAATCACCACCAACGGGTCGGTATCCGCACTCCTTGACGAGAGTACCGTGGTACTTGACGCCCCACTCGCGTTCATTCTAACGACGGATGAAACGCTCGAAGAAGCCCCATTGGCACTCGCCCGAAGTTGGTTGGAAGAAACTCGACGTTATTGGCACGAGTGGATCCGCGGTCTAGCGGTACCCTACGATTGGCAAGAGGCCGTGATTAGGGCGGCGATTACTTTAAAACTATGCACCTATGAGGACACCGGCGCGGTGCTCGCAGCGTTGACCACTTCGATACCGGAAATGGCGGATACTGTTCGCAATTGGGACTACCGGTATTGCTGGTTGCGGGATAGTTTTTTTGTGGTATCCGCGCTCAACCGTCTGGGCACCACGAACAC
>JAYVYN010000222.1:0-4442 GCA_043784265.1 Gammaproteobacteria bacterium
GCTCCCGGCGCTGTGGGACGCCGTTTGACCGGACGACGCAAGGCTCCATAGAAGGTATCGATAACTCATGATCAATCGCGACACCGGGCTATTGCGAGCGATGGGGGTTTGGGGACTCACCGCCAGCATTGTCAGCAGCGTCGTGGGTGCGAGCATATTCAAGATACCTGGCGCACTGGCGTTAAGTGCTGGAATCTATGCGCCGCTGGTCATTATTGTCTGTGCACTAGCCGTCGGTGCCGTTGCAATTTGCTTCGCGGAAGGGGGGAGTCGAGTTCCAAGCAGCGGCGGTGCTTACGCGTATATTCAAGCCGCATTTGGCCCGAGAACCGGTTACGTGGCGGGTACGCTACTCTGGTTCGGCGATGTGCTGGCGTGTGGAGCCATTGCAGCGGCACTTGCCGACCTTGCAACACCCTTGATACCCGTACCGTTGCGAGCGCTTAGCCATGCACTGATGATTATTGGAGTTATTGGCGGGATAGCGTTCGTGAATATCGGCGGTGTCGCACGCGGTACGCGTTTGGTCGCCGCAACCACGCTGATAAAATTACTGCCGCTGGCAGTTTTCATAATAGTGGGTGCGAGCGCCTTCCATGCGAGCACCTATTTCCAGCCCACCGAGGTCACCACCAGCGGCATCGGTCGAGCCTTCATTCTGGAACTATTTGCACTCACCGGAATGGAGGCAGCACTATGCACCAGTGGCGAAGTGCGAGAGCCCGCGAAAACTATTCCGCGTGCACTGGGCTTGAGTATGGCCTTCGCAGCATTGCTGTATATCGCTATCCAAGTCATCGCTCAAGGAATGCTCGGAGCGTCTCTGGCTCAATCGACTCTGCCTTTGGCTGACGCGATGACAGGAATTAGCCCGGCATTGCGCGGACTTATGCTAGTCGGCGCGTCATTGTCTATGTTCGGATTTATTAGTTGCGATATTCTCTGTAGTCCGCGCATTCTATTCGCTTTCGCGCGCGACGGCTTACTGCCGCGCGTGCTCGGCCGCCTGCACGCACGTAGCCACGCACCGCATATAGCAATTATCTGCCACGCGGGAATTGCGATCGGTCTTGCGCTAAGCGGAACTTTTAATGAACTCGCTGTGCTCGCGGCGCTCGTGACAGCCGGTCTATACATAGCGGGTTGCGCGGCCGCCTGGCAACTGGCCCACCAGGGTATCGCGCTAGCGGGTACAGCACTTAAATTTCGTTGGCTACGCACGGCCTCCGTTGTTGGCATCATCAGTATGTTGTTGTTAATTGCCCTAGCGTCGCGCGCCGAAATCCTAGGACTCATTACGCTGATCTTGGTGAGTCTTGGCGTGTATTGGTTACAGACGCGCAATTTACAGCCGACACCGACTTAGTCCCTGAGTTTATCAACGCCGCGTGCGTTGCCATAAAATCATCGACAGCGGCCACAAATCGCTCGATATCTACTTCTGTGGTTGGCAGCGACAACGCAATATACCCACGTCTCGAAAAATAGAAGCCGCGATTCAGCATATCGAGATGAAACAGCGTTTCAATGAGCTTACGCGCATCCACGCTAGGGGTCTGGTGCTCAGCATCAGCAGGCTTGCGAATTATGCCAGCACTGAAATGTAAACCTATCAGTGAGCCGATGCCAGTGGCTTGGAACGGCACAGCATGCGACCTTGCGACTGCGTTGAGGCGCGCTCGCAGGTGATCCCCCAGCGTGTTGATCCGCGTAGATTCGATGCGCGTAAAGACTTGAGTCAAACCCGCCAAGCCTCCCGCCATGGACAGGACATTGTTGTTAAACGTTCCCGCATGATCGAACGAATCGGGCCGGGTGGGATCGAAGCGCTCCATGATGTCGCGTCGGCCACCGAATGCACCAAAACTTAAACCTCCACCCAAATATTTCCCCAAAGTCGTCAGGTCGGGTTTGATCCCGAAGAGACCTTGCAGTCCTGAGGGGGACAATCGTGACGTCATGACTTCATCGAAAATTAGCACGATGTCATTCGAGCTGCATTCGGTGCGTAGCATCGTGAGAAATTCCAGGGTCGCGGGAATGCAACCTCCCCCTAACATGGGCTCGACGAGTACTGTTGAGATGGTGGCAGCATGGGTTCGTAGTAACGCGCGAGTCCCTTCTATATCGTTGTATGCAGCGATCAACCAATTGAAGGGCGCATTGAGCGGCGCGCTGCCGTTACGGAAATAGAACACTCCACCATGATACCCGCCATCAAACACCATGACGCGTGGGCGCTTAGGCTGGAGTGCGCGCATCGTCGACAGCGCCATCAAATTCGCTTCAGTGCCTGAATTGGTGAAGCGCAATAAATCAATGGAGGGAAAACGCTGGCGAATGGCCTCAGCCAACTTTGCCTCGTATTGATTGGGCCCTCCAAGCACGGTGCCATCATTGAGGGCCTGTTTAATCGCCGCTTGTACAACAATATTGGAGTGCCCGTAGAGACCCGCGGAATATTCGCCGAGTAGATCGAGATATTCCAATCCGTCAATATCGGTCAAGCGATTGCCCACGCCCTTGATCCAGGTCAACGGAAAGGGACTATAGTAAATAGCGGTGCGTGTGTTGCCACCGGGCATGTACAAAGCGGCTTCCGCATTACAAGCAGCGCTCTTGGGGTGACGGGCACGATAGCTGTCTTCTACGACGTCTAAAGCCACTTGCATATCTGTATTCATTTGCAAAGATTAAGCGATAATCGCGTACCTTGCGTAGTCTCGACTATATATTCACCTCAGCCCGACTTGGGTTTGGCGTTTGGGGCACCGATGATTTACCTCTAGCCATGGGACTGTGGGGCGATCCGGAAGTCACACGCCTGACCAGCGGACCCTTAACCCCTACCCAAGTCCATACGCGACTCACCGATGAAATCGCTTGTCAGGAACGCTATGGATTTCAGTATTGGCCTATTTTCTTGCTTGATTCCGGCGAACACGTGGGTTGTTGTGGCCTTCAACCCCGCGAGCCAGACAGCAATATTTACGAACTAGGCTATCAGCTCCGCCGCTCACATTGGGGCCAAGGCTTTGCCCGCGAAGCAGCCGTGGCCGCCGCCAACTTTGCGTTTACCACCTGCCAAGCGCAGGCGCTCTTCGCAGGTCATCATCCCTCTAACGACGCTTCACGCCGAGTTCTACTAACGGTCGGATTTCACTATACCCACCATGAGTTGTACCCGCCGAGCCAACAGCTAGAGCCGTGTTACTTATTGACGCGGGATGCGTTGGCCATGCCCTAAGGTCGGCTTTCAAGTCAGTGACAAACAAATGACGCGCTGCCTGCCGCAGGTGACTCCTACGAGATTGGGTACTTTGCCGATCAGCGCCACACCTTTCCAATCACCAGAGAGCGCGGAACAACACCCCAAAATCGACTGTCGTTGCTATCGTCGCGATTGTCCCCCATCACAAAAAAGGTCCCGACCGGCACCTTCACCGGATTCATGGCGCCGGACGGGTAAAAATAGGGTGCCGCGCCAAACAGTCTCAATCGAGGATCCAGACTCGCGCAACGGGATTTAACGTACCATGCACAAAGTTCTTACGGAGACACCTATGTTCAATCACGTCATGTTCGGAGTAAACGACCTAGCGGTTTCAAAAAAGTTTTACGATACCTTGCTGGGGACGCTGGGGATTGCCCCGGGCGTGGCCAACAAGAACCGCTACTTTTACCGCAGTCCCGGCGGCAGCTTTGGCATCACCACACCGATCAATGGCGAGCCGGCCACCCATGGCAATGGCAGCACTCTGGGCTTTACCACGCAGTCGCCTGCGCAGGCCGACGCCTTTCACGCAGCGGGCGTTGCCAACGGCGGCACCACCTGCGAGGAGCCACCGGGCTGGCGCGACGGCTCCGTGGGCAGGATCTACCTAGCCTACCTGCGCGACCCCGACGGCAACAAAATCTGCGCGGTGCACCGCCCCGCCAAGTAATTTTCCTCTGCCAATATATCGGGGCGGGCAGCGGCACGCCACTGTGTAGCGAGGCCGAATTGAGACCGCATCTAATTTTTGCTAGAGCGGGTACGCTTGATGATCCCGAGATCGCAAACCCCGCCGTCACTATTTGGACCTCCGAGGCGCCCAGTTGGGCATGCATTAACAGCGAGCTGCCCAAGATCGAGAAGCAATCGCCGCCCGCGGCTCAAGCATAACTCGTTAAATACCGCGCGACGCGCGCGACCTCAATTACGTAACGCCGTCGCAGCCGCGCCCACAATAGACGCCTGACCCACCGTTTGTACCAGCACCGCGACATCAGTGGCATCACGCGGCAAGGAATCAATCATCGCGCGATACTCCCGCGCATCACCAGACCATTGACCCAACGTACGAAACCCCCGCACGATATTGAACTCCTTAATAGTGCGTCCCGAATTCTCACCGCGGCCAATAGGCGAGACTGCAGTGCGCTGGTACGCCACCAGCACC
>JAYVYN010000223.1:0-10288 GCA_043784265.1 Gammaproteobacteria bacterium
GTGCGCGCGATGAAGCGAGCTTTGCCGCACGCCAAGTGCACTATGAAATTGCCTGGCAAGAATGGGTGATGGCCAATCAAGCTCGAACGCTTACCCGTCAGTATGGTTATTTGCGGGCAGAACGCGATCTTGCCAATGCAGCTGCGGAGGTAGCCGAGAAGCGCGAAGCACGAATGGCAAAATCGATTGCGCGTCATGACGCACGACTGGATGACGCGGCGCTCGCGCAAATTGCGGCGCTTGATGCGCGTGACCGTGAAAAATCCTTGAGCCGGCAGATCATCGCAGCGCGGCTTAACATCCTGGCGCTATTAGGATTGCCCCCTGGATTTGATATTCAAATCGCAACTCCGACATCTTTGCGGCCGCTGGACGCGGTGGCATCCGCAACGCAATTGTTAGAGTCGGCGGTTGCGGAGCGATTGGATTTTTTAGGACTTCGCGCGGGCTACGCGAGCAATGCGGCGGCGCTTCGACATGCACGCTGGGGTGCGTTTCCCTTTCCTACATTGGGCATCACGCGCGCGCGGGACAATTCAAATGTCAAATCGCGTGGCTTTAGCTTGGGCCTCAGCTTACCTTTGTGGAATCGCAATCGCGGAGCGGTACGGATTGCGGCGGCAACTCGGGCGCAGTTACGCGAGGAATATTCAGCAAGACTATTTCAGGCATCGGTGGATCTAGGGACCTTGCTAGCCGATCTGCGTGCCATTGTCGATGAGCGCGGTGCGTTAGATGCGCGATTGCCGCGTTTGGCGCAGGATGTGGCGACGTTGGCGCAGGCGGTGGATCGAGGTGATTTGCCTTACTTAAGCTATGAAACGGTGCGTGCAAGTCTGCTCGATAAGCAGATTGTGCAATTAGGCCTGGCGCAGGCTGAGGCGGAAGACGAAGTAGCGTTAGAAACGGCTACTGGGAAATTATTGTGGAAGGACTAAATTTGAAACGCGTTACGCTGGCGATCATTACTATTGCCCTTTGGGGCTGTCACGGGGGCAAAACCTCTGTGGGAGACACGGCGGGAGAAGCTGCTGACTCTGGTGAGAAATTGGGGTCTGCGTTGGTAGAATGGGTGGTGGCGCATCCTGGCAAAACGCATGAATCGTTTTCCGCTTATGGGATGGTTGAATTTCAGCCTGAGCGCACCACTTCAGTCTCGACTCAATTGGAAATGATTGTCAATCGAGTTTTTGTAAGGGCGGGACAAGCGGTTAAAGCCGGCGATGATTTGATCGAAATGCGTGGCAGCGCAACTTCGGTGCTAGACGCTAAGCGAACAGCGACGGATGTCAAGTTTACGCAGCGTGAACTAAAGCGGGCTGAGACACTGTTCGCTGAACATCTCGCGACTAACATGGAATTAGATACCGCGAAACAAGCGGCGATGAATGCGCAAGCGGCTTTAGAGGCGGTGCGCGCTCGGGGTGTGGGTGTGACTCAAATTCTGCGCGCACCTCGTGCAGGGATAGTTGCCGATGTGGGGACCGAGCCTGGAGTGATGGCAGCAGCCGGCGCGATATTAATGCGGTTGGCGCCTAGTGATGCCTTGCGGGTGCGAGCGGGGTTGGAGCCTGCGCGCTTGCACCTAGTAAAGCCAGGGATGTCGGTGAATGTTTTTGATTTGCAAAATTCGAGTGCGAGCGTTGCTGGCCAAATTGCACAGGTAGCCGCGACCTTGAACCCGCAGACCCATTTAGCGGATGTGGTTATTTTGTTGGACAAAAGGCCGCTCGATAAAGGGGTAGGATTGTTGCCGGGCGTTACCGTACGTTGTGAAATACTGACGCAGGAAAGCGTGGCGATCAGTGTGCCGCGGACCGCTATCCTGTATGAAGAAGAGCGGCCGTATGTCTATGTTGTTCAATCGAAGCAAAAAAATCCTAAGGATAAGGGCGCTCTCACCGCAGTAAAGCGCGGCGTTGAGATCGGTTCTAGTGAGGGTGCTCAGGTGGCGGTCTTGAAAGGCTTGGTTGATGGCGAACAAGTTGTAACCTCGGGCAATTACGAACTGGTTGACGGTATGGGCGTACGCGCTCGATGAAGTCATGGTTCTTGCGCCACGGGCGCTCAATATTACTGGCTTTTGTATTATTGTCTGTCATGGGCGTGGTGGCGGCGTTCAAGTTACCGGTGGGTTTGTTTCCATTGATTGATTTTCCACGCGTAGAAGTTAACTTAGACGCGGGTGATCAGCCGGTTGATCGTATGGTGGTTGAAGTGACTCGACCGTTGGAGTTGGCGCTTCGCTCGGTCCCAGGAGTTTTGGGTGTTCGCTCCGATAGTAGCCGAGGTTCTACCCAGATTTTTTTGACTTTCGATTGGGGCACCGACATGGTAGCTGCGCTATTGCAGACTCAGGCAATGGTCGGCCGTGTATTGCCGACGCTGCCGCCGGGAACGCGCTTTGAAGCCCGCCGCATGGATCCTACGGTATTCCCGGTGTTGGGACTTAGTTTGACGGGGAGTGGTTCCGACATCGTGGCATTGAGCGATTTTGCGACCTATCGAATGGCGCCTGTGTTGTCGGCGGTGTCGGGTGTGGCGCAGGTGGAAGTCTTAGGTGGTCGTCAGGCTGAATATCAAATCATCGTCGATCCCGCGCGACTCTCCATTGCCGGTATTGGCACTGCCGAGGTTGCGGCGGCGGTAGCCGCGAGTAACGTGGTAGCGGCGGTGGGTCGGGTTGAAGACCGATATCGACTCTATCTGACTCTCTCTGAATCGCGTTTGCATGATGAGTCGGATATTCGCGGCATTGTGGTTAAAAACTCGGCGGGCGGGATTATTAAACTGGAAGATATCGCTACCATTCGGCTTGGAATGACGCCCGCTTGGACTCGCGTCAATGCCAATGGTCATGAGGCGGTGTTAGTTAATATCAAGCAGCAGCGTGGTGCCAATTCCGTGACCTTGGTGCAGGCTGTGAAAAATCAGTTGGCTGAATTGAACTCTTCACTGCCTAGCGGCGCAAAAGTGTCCACCTATTATGATCAATCAGAATTGATCGTGGCTTCCGCTGGTAGCGTGCGTGACGCTATATTAATTGGTGCGGTATTTGCGGGTCTGGTGTTGTTTGGATTTTTGCGGTTATGGCGAGTGACCTTGGTGGTCGCGCTTATTCTTCCAGCAGTATTGCTTGCGACCATTGCACTACTTTATGCCGCTAATTTAAGTTTTAATATTATGACCTTGGGCGGCATGGCGGCGGCCGTAGGTTTGATTGTGGACGACGCTGTGGTCATGCTCGAGCACGGCATGCGCCGAGTGACTGAGCGCGCGCAAGCGGCTGCGGCGACCCCTGAGGCGACTGCCGACACTTTATTGGTGGCGTCCATTGAGATGTTCAAGCCATTGACGGGATCGTCATTGGCAACCGTGCTGGTATTTGTCCCGCTCGCATTTCTTTCCGGTGTAGCGGGCGCTTTTTTTAAATCGCTGGCCTTGACTATGGCCGCGAGTCTGACGATTTCCTATATATGCGCGCTGCTCGTGGTTCCGGTGCTAATGCGTCATTGGGTGCGCCTTGAGGATGCAGTGCGCAATAAGCATAGCGGAAAAGTATTTGTCCGCATCCAGGCATGGCAAAGTCGTGTGCTAGGAAGTCTCTTGCAGCGATCATGGCCCGCCTATGCTGCAGTGGTGATTTTAATTATTGGGGGTGTCGTAGGTTATACCCGAGTTGAAACCGGGTTTATGCCGCATATGGATGAGGGCGGTTTTGTGCTCGACTACAAGGCGGCGCCGGGTACTTCGGTGCAAGAAACCGATCGCTTATTGCGTCAAGTCGAGACTTTGGTACTCGCGGTCCCTGAGGTTGATAGTTACTCGCGTCGCACGGGTTTGCAGTTAGGTGCGGGACTTACTGAGGCCAATGAAGGCGATTTTTTTATTAAGCTTAAAGGTATGCCGCGTCGTGCTATTGATGAGGTCATGAGTGATTTGCGTGAACGAATTCAGGCTGAGGTACCGGGATTGCGGGTGGAGACCGCGCAGCTCATGGAGGATTTGGTGGGGGATTTAATTGCAAGTCCAAAACCCATTGAAGTGAAGGTGTTTGGTGCTGACGATGTGACGTTGCGGCGCGTGGCGGACAATATCGCTAAACAAATTGAGAAAGATGCGGGGGTCGTGGAGGTCGTTAATGGCGTGACGATTGCGGGTGATGCACTCGAAATTCATGTCGATGGTGTGCGCGCAGCGGTGGAAGGGTTGGATGCGCAAGGTGTCACCGATCAGGTTGCGAATTTGTTGGAAGGAAAGGTAGCCACGACAGTGCAGCGCGGCGAGAAGCTATTGGGCGTGCGTATCTGGACGGGTGAAGATGCTAGGGCACGACTAGAACAGGTCAAAACCTTAAGAATACGTACCGCCTCTGGTCAGATTATTCCCTTGTCGCGCGTCGCCGAAGTGGCGGTGGTGCAGGGTCAGCCTCAGATCGCGCGTGACAACTTGCGTCAGATGGTGGCGGTGACAGGCCGCCTTGAAGGCGTTTCCTTGGGCACTGCCATGACTGAAGTGAAACAAACCGTGGCACAAATATCTTTGCCGCGTGGCGTTTATGTTGAGTACGGCGGACTTTACAACGAGCAACAAAGCTCCATGAAGCAACTGGCTATGATCTTTGTGGCGGCAGTGTTGCTGGTGGCCGTGTTGCTTTGTTATCTATACGAGTCGTGGGCGATTGTGGGTGCGATTATCGTGACTTCATTGTTGTCGGCGGTTGGTGTGTTTGTCGGGCTGTGGGTCACCGGGACAGAATTAAATCTTGCTTCGATGATGGGTCTCACCATGATTATTGGCATCGTGACTGAAATTGCGATTTTCTATTTTGCGGAACTGGAAAATAATACAGAGGTTTCGAATAATCACTTGATCGAAGCGGGTCGATTGCGCTTACGACCAATCTTGATGACGTCAATTATTGCAATTTTAGCGTTATCGCCGCTAGCGCTGCGGATCGGGGCCGGGTCCGCGATGCAACAACCTTTGGCGATTGCGATTATTTCGGGGTTGCTGTTTGGCGTACCGCTGGTGTTGCTGGTGATGCCGGTGGTTTATCGGCGATTTTGCTATGCCGTTGGCACAAATTCCGCGTCATCATGAAAGTCGCGTTCGAATTTTATGAAATTATAATATCCACATGTATTCCCATACGGATACTTGCGGCAGACATTGGGCCTTGCCGCGTAGACTGTACATTGGCGTTTTTCCCGGTCAAACAGCTTACAAATTGATTTGTAAACGTTATCTTTTTGATGTCGGAGGATCTGCTCGCTAACATCTTGAGTTTTATAATGATAGGTGAGTCGCTTGCGGGCTTTTTTTTCGGATATTCCAAAATGTTGCGCCAGGCGGGCGATATCGTGATCGGTGACCGCGATACGTGAATGGCTACAGCAATAGCCGGGACATTTGTTGCAATCAAAACTCATATCGAGAGTATGGGTTGTAAAGCGCAGAAAGGAAATGGGTCAATAATGCGTTAGAATATTCCGCATGTTATTTAATCCGCTATCTATGCCAGTAGGCAAACTGCAATGAAGCTATTTTCGAGTTTTTTTGCTAAGGCACCGCCCACTGCCCCAACATCAGCAGAGCGAATTGCAGTACCCAACCTGGAATCCGACGAGCAAGCATTTCGAGTTGCAGCTATAGCTAAGCTTCCGGATGGCGATAACCTGCGTCAACTAGCTGGGGTTGAATTCGGGGGTGCTACGGTGGTTGGCACCCCGGCGGCCATTGAACATGCTGCGCGAGCGCGCATGGCGCAGCTCATAGATGCCGGATTAATTGACTATTGCGGATTTTGTGCTGCCGTGAAAGATCGCGCGGCTCTGTTTTCGGTAGTAGCGTTGTGTAAAGACCATGAGCGATTGCCGCAGGCATTAGCTTTAGTCACCGATCTCGCCCAAATTGGGCAACTTGTCCTAGATAGTTCGTCAAGTCGGGTTCGGCAATCGGCGGCAGCTTTGCTTCAAGATCCTACGCAGCTACGCGCGTTGCTCAAGCAAGTGCGGGGCAAGGATAAAAACGTCTACAAAATTCTTAAAGAAAAATGTGACAGATTGCATGCCGCGGAGCGTGAAGCGCTCGATAAGACCAATGAGATCAATGCGCTTTGTGAGTCTATCGAGCGGCATAGTCATAAAAGTTTTGATGGTTTCTATAGTGTGAGCTTTGAGCACCTGGCGGCGCGCTGGCTTGATCTGGGTCAGGTGACGCACGCGAGCACGGCCGAGCGCGCTTTACAGGCGATTGAGCGGTGTCGAGCCGTTATCGCGGAAAACCAGCGGGTTGTGGCGCAAAAAGTGGCGCTGCAAGCAGCACAAGTCGCTGCGCGCGACGCTCGCGAACAAGCGCTACAAGCGGATCAAGTGCTGGCGGCGGAAAATGCTGATGCTGAGGCACGATTACGCGAGGAAGTCGCCGCGGCTCGTGAACGGGAGGGGGCGGCCCGGGCACAGAAGATGGCTGCGGAGAATCATCTGTTTCGTCAGATCGGTGGCTTGATTCGCAACGCTAATAGTGCCCTTGTCGATGGCAATACCCAGAAGGCTGCGGGGCTGCGTCGCGCCATTCAGGAAAAATGGCCAACTTTTACGGTACCTCCTCATTTGCCACGTCAGCTACAACAACTTGATGAGAAATTAAATGAATTAAAGCAATGGAAAGACTTTGCGGTTGCGCCTAAGCGGGTAGAGCTCATCGAGGAAATGGAGCGGTTAGTGGCGTCTACAGAAGAGCCAAGTGTACTGGCTGAACGGATCAAATCGTTGCAACAGGATTGGCGCACAATCAGTAAAGGAATTGTCAGTGACACGGGGGCGGATTGGGAGCGATTTCATAAAGCCTCGCAATCAGCGTATCAACCTTGTCGTGAATACTTTGAAGCTCAGGCGAAACTGCGGCACGAGAATCTGGAAAAGCGTAAGGCGTTAAATGAGCGGCTCAAAGCTTTTGAAGCGAGTCAGAGTGGCGAGCATCCCGATAAGCGACTATGCGCAAAAGTATTGCGCGAAGCGCCGCGCGAGTGGCGACAACATTTTCCGGTGGATAGGCAAGATAATCGACCCATAGAAAGTGAATTTGACGAATCGATTAAGCGAATTAGAATCCGACTGAATGCGTGGCATGATAAAAATGTAGCTGATAAACAGGCGCTTATCAAACGGGCACAGTATTTATTCACTCAAGAAGATGGTCGTGAGACCAGTGATGCCATGAAGCACTTGCAAGTACTTTGGAAGGAGTGTGGCCCAGCACCACGCGACCAGGATCAAGTATTGTGGAATGAATTTCGTGAGTCTTGTGATGCCGTTTATCAAAAGCGTCAGCAGGCGTTTGTTGAGTACACCGCAGGCCTTGAAGCCGCAAAGGTTAAAGCTATCGCATTGTGCGAAGAAGTGGAACGAGTAGCGCAATTTAGCGACACTGCTTTGATTGAAGGAATGGGAAAAATACCGGCTTGGCGTGCGGAATTCGATGCGCTAGATGAAATGCCTAAAAATGATGCTCGTGGCTTGCATGCTCGATTTGAGCGGGCCCTTGGAGCGTGTGGCGTTCAAGTCGAGAAACAGCGCATGCGTGATGCGGAGCAAGCGGAATCGCATTTGTTTGAAGCCAGTCTATATGTTCAAGCGTATGAGCGCGCGGTTGCAGGCAATGTGGAGCTTTCCGAGCAGCAGCGGCTACGAGAGATTGTCGATACATTTATATCGAACGTTAGGCGTTGGCCAAAAGGTGGGCTTCAAGTGCTTAAAGAGCGCTTGGCAAATGCAGGATCGGCTACTGAGAGCGAGATCCGAGAGAAGGCGCTTAAGATGTTGTGCATTCGTGCGGAAATTCGGAGTGAGACAAATACGCCTGCTGAGGACGAGGCGCTGCGTCGGGAGTTTCAGGTGCAACGCCTTATGCAGATGGGCAAAGGCACCGAGTCAAACGTTACGGACTGGGATTCGATGATACTTGAATGGATTCGGGTGGGGGCCGCAAACCCTTTAGCTTACGATAAATTGCTGCCACGATTCATGCGGTGCCTGGCCACGAGATTGCGGCAGTGAAGTTTAATTTACAGCCTATTCTTATAAGCGATCGCCTGAGATCCGAACCCCTCGTTGCGAGCGACTTCGAGCGTTTGTATGCGGTGGCTAGCGACCCGCTAATCTGGGAGCAACATCCCAATCCTGAGCGGTATCAGCGGGCGGTGTTTGAGAACTACTTTAAAGGAGCGATTGAGTCCGGCGGAGCTTTATTAGTAATCGATGGGGTCACTAATGAAGTCATGGGCAGTTCCCGATTTTATGATTTGGCTTTTGATCCCAGCAAAATTTCGATTGGGTATACGTTCCTGGCGCGTAAATATTGGGGTACGGGTTGCAATCGCATGCTGAAGATTCTGATGCTTGATCATGCATTTCAATTTGTAGATCGAAGCGTATTTTTTGTGGGCTCTGGCAATGGGCGGTCGCGCAAGGCTATGGAGAGACTCGGCGGCAAATATATTGGCGATGAGACGGTGAGTTACTACGGGGAAATTGCAAAGCCCAATGTAATCTACGCCATCGATAAAATAGATTGGAGCCACGCTGCGAATGTTTGACAAGGTCGATCCGTCCCATGCTCTGTAGCTTGACAATTATAAGATTATAGATCTTTAATAAGACGTTTTCCGAGCTCCGATGATGCCCCGTCATTGTGTGTGCTTTGGGCGATGATCGAAGCGACTTTCAGTAGAGTTACGACATGCGCCTGTCTATGTTTGCAGGCCGTTCAAACATTAGGGGACCAATAATGAGAGATCTTAGGAACACCAGTCGGAGAGAGTTTCTGTCGATATCCGGACGCGCCGGGTTAGCGACTTTGGTGGCGAGCGCGGTAGGGATTAACGTCGGCATGGTGGAAGTGCTGACGGCGGGGACGTCGAAGAAGATCACGCCGTTTCGGTTTGCGATTTTAACGGATGCGCATTTATTTAGCATTGATGACCATAAATTTGACATCTTTTTGGCGCAGGCCGTCGAGCAGGTCAATGCGATGAGCCCGGCACCGGATTTTGTGGTGTACGGAGGCGATATTGCGCAGAACGGCCGAGACGATCAGCTGGTGAAGGGTCGCAAGATTTTATCGAAGCTGAAGATGCCGATTCATTTTATCCCCGGTGAGCATGACTGGTATCTGGATATGGGAGCGGCGTGGAAGGGTCACTTTGGATCACCGACCTGGTCCATGAACCACAAGGGTGTGCACTTTGTCGGGATGAACTCTATTCTGGTGCGTGACTTCTGGACAGCGGCGGGCATGACGGGGAAGCAGCGGATGGACACGATGGAGATGCTGGAGAGTCCGATTGCGGGTCCCTGGGGCGTGCGCGAGGAGCAGCTAGAGTGGTTGAAGAAGGATGTGAAGGGCTTGGGCAGCGAGACGCCGGTGGTGGTGTTTACGCACTCGCCGCTGTGGGACTACTACCCGCGCTGGAACTTTCAGACCGAGGATGCGCCGGAAGTACGGGCGATTTTAAGCAAGTTTGAGCGAGTGATGTCGTTTCACGGACACGTGCACCAGACGGTATACAACAAGATAGGCAATATGTCCTCGGTGGGGACTTTATCGACCTCCTGGCCGTGGCCGTACCCGGATGTGCAGTTAGCGTACCCCGAGATGCGGATGAATCGCTCGGATCCGGCGATGATCCAGGACGGGGAAGGTCCGCAGCACGTGGATTTGGAGGCGGATTTCCAGGGCACGATGCACTACGATCCGTTTGGCGACATGTTGCAGCCGTCGATTAAAAATGGGTTTAAGATTTAAGGGGGATGCGAGTATGAACAAGCAACGAGTATGGGCAGGGATAGGCGTGCTGGCGGCCGGTGGGTTTTTAAGTTTACTGGTCAACGCGGCACTGGCGCGTGATCCGTATACGAAGGAGGAGTTAGCGGAGCAGGAGAAGGCGCTGTTAGCGGCGGTGGATCATGGGCGAGACCTGTGGCACGGCAGCAATCCGAGCATATCGACTAATGGGTTAGCGTGCGGGAACTGTCACCCGGATGCGGCGGCCTCCAATCCGAACACATTTCCGAAGTATCAGGCGGATGTGGGCAAGGTAATTGCGCTGCGGGATATGATCAATTGGTGCATTACGACGCCGCAGGCGGGTAAGCCGTTAGATGCGGATGGCGACGATATGATTGCGATGGAAGCGTATGCGTTTTATCTGTACCGAGGCAAGCAGATCATGCCGGGACTTGCGACTGAACAGACTTCCCCCGTGGTGGTGAAGTCCGGAGTGGGC
>JAYVYN010000224.1:0-4275 GCA_043784265.1 Gammaproteobacteria bacterium
ATAGAGCCGCTGCACAACGAGTCCTTATGCATCGCGTCGTTCGGCAGTGCCGTGCTCCCCCGATTTTGACGGTTCGCTCACTCCATTTGAGCTACAAACAGCTATGAGCAATAGTCGGGCAGAACCGAGCTTGCCAGCAGTTGCTGCGATGGTGAGCGTTGGCTTTATACCGCTTAATTTGTTGCCATTCACGGTCGTGGGCTATGCGAGCGGCCTTCACTTGGACAGCGTCGACGCGGGAGTCCTGGGAACGATCGAGATGAGCGGGGCCATGCTCGGGTCGCTCGCATCGATCCCCTTAATCCGAAAAGTATCGCTAGGTCGCCTCGCGGTGCTTGCTACGTTGGCGGCGGTCGCATTTGAATTGCTGTCCTGTGCCATGCACTCATTCGCTGAAATGGGTGTAGCCAGAGCCCTCGTCGGAGTTGCCTGCGGCATGGTGTTGGCGTCCGGTAACGCGGTAGCCGCGGCAGCGCACGATCCCGCACGCTACTACATGCGAGTACTGGCAATACAATCGGCATTAACGATCTTCATTTGGTCAGCGATGCCGAGGTTGCTTAGCGCGGGGAATCAAGTGGGGGTGTTCATCGGCGCAGCGTTCGCTTTGCTGGCGCTAGCGTTGGTTATGATGCTAAGCGGCAATCGGCTTGGCCTCACTTCTGTCGCGACAACTGCGACAAGTATGCCCAACACGGCCAGCCCCCATACCGCTGCGGGCCCGGCCGTTGTCGTCATGGCGCTACTGGCGGTTTTTGCGTGCTGCATGCGTGATGGCGTCGCGTGGACGTTTTCCGACAGGATTGCCATCCAGGTCGGCTTGTCGGATTTCGGCCAGACGATGCTCTATGTGGGTATCGGAGCAATAGGGCTCATCGGATTGCTAGCCTCTTCGAGGCTTGACATCTGGAAGCATCCGGTCATGAACGTTATGGGCGCAATCATTTTTGCCTCGGCAACCACGACCGGCCTGCTGTTCAGCCATGACTGGCGGGTCTTTGTAGCGCTTGCGTTGCCCTGGGCGGCTGCCCAGTTCCTGGCGCTATCGTTTTTGACCGGGCTAGCGGCAGAATTTGATTCGTCCGGGCGGCTGAGCGCGGCGACTGGGGCGGCATTTCAATGTGCGTATGCGGTCGCCCCGGCGCTCGCAGGATTCGTGTATGTGCGTATTGGACTCGGGGCGGTTGGAGCACTCGCAACGCTGCTCAGTGCGACTACGCTTGTCGCTGGCTCGTGGCTTGCGAGCCGTGCCGTACTGCATAGGCGGACGAGGTAATCGCCTCGTTCGCGTAAGAATTTTACTGTGCTAGCAAGAATCGAGCCGCTCATGGGGAACTCGTATCCGCGCCTGTTCGAGCCGCTGTTAATTCGCGGCTGTACGCTCAAGAACCGCATCATGTCCTCCGGTCACGATACGATGCTGCCCGTTGACGGTACGGTTAATGAGGCGCTGGTGGCCTATCAGGAGGCGCGGGCCCGCGGCGGGGTGGGGTTGATTGTGCTGCAGGTCTCGGGCGTGCACGAAACCGCGCGGTATACAAACCATTTGCTGATGGCCACAGACGACTCCTGCATTGCGGGCTACCGGCGGGTCGCCAATGCCGTGCATCAATATGGCACCCGGCTGTTCGCGCAGTTGTTTCACCCGGGCCGCGAAATTGCCGAGGCGGACGGCGGTCTGCTTAGCGTCGCGTATGCGCCGTCATCCGTGCCAAACGAGCGGTTCCACGTCATGCCGCGTGCGCTCGATCTGCGCTTGATCAGCGTCATTGTCGAGGGCTACGGGCATGCAGCGCGCCGCATGGAGGCCGCCGGAATCGATGGTGTCGAGATCGTGGCCAGTCACGGCTACTTGCCCTCCCAGTTTCTCAACCCGCGCACCAATCTGCGCATCGATCGTTATGGCGGCGATCTCGACCGCCGGCTGACATTTCTGCGCGAGGTGATCGCCGTCATTCGCGCCATGGTCAGCGACCGCTTCGTCGTCGGCCTCAGAATCTCTGGGAACGAAGCCGATGCCCAAGGACTTACGGACGACGAAAGCCTCGAGGCAATCGCAAAGGTTGCCGGCGGCCTCGACTACGTCAACGTGACGTTGGGCAATTCGGCGAGTCTCGGTGGTGCGGTGCATATCGCACCACCGATGGCATTCGGCGCGGCTTACGTCGCTCCCTACGCCGCAAAAATCAAGCGCCGGATTGGAATTCCGGTATTCGTTGCGGGGCGTATCAATCAACCGCAGGAGGCGGAAGCCATACTCGAACAGGGCCAAGCCGACGTCTGCGGGATGACTCGGGCGCTGATCTGCGATCCCGACATGCCGAACAAAGCCCGTCGCGGGGCACCCGACGACATCCGCGCGTGCATCGCATGCAACCAGGCGTGCATCGGACATTTTCACAAAGGCTTCCCTATTTCCTGCATCCAGAACCCCGTGAGTGGCCGTGAGCTGCTTTACGGGAACCCGCGACCCGCAAGCGCGCGGCGCCGGGTCATGGTGGTGGGTGGCGGTCCAGCCGGTATGAAGGCCGCTTCGGTAGCGGCCGAGCGAGGACATCGAGTAACCCTGTTCGAATCGGCGCAACGCTTGGGCGGCCAAGCTCTCCTTGCACAGCTGCTGCCGGGCCGCGCGGAGTTCGGCGGTATCGTGACCAATTTGCAGCGGGAAGTGGTGGCCGCCGGGGTGGAGATCCGCACCAACTCGCGCGTGGACCGAACCCTGATTGAGCGTGAGTCGCCGGATGTGGTGATTCTGGCCACGGGCGCCATTCCTTATCGGCCGGACTTCGCTAGCGAAGAGGGCATGCAGATCGTCGACGCCTGGCAGATCCTGAACGGCAGCGTGGATCCTGGGCAGTCTGTGGTCGTGATCGATTGGCGGGCAGATTGGATCGGGATCGGAATTGCCGAACGGTTGGCGCAGGCAGGCCGATTAGTACGGCTGGCGGTCAACGGCATCGCGGCCGGGGAAACCCTGCCATTCTATGTACGCGACGCTGCCGTCGCGTCTCTCCAGAAGCTCGGTGTCACCGTGCTGCCGTACATGCGCCTGTTTGGCAGCGATGCCGACAGCGTCTACCTGCAGCACATCGCAAGCGGCGAGCCGGTCGTGATTGACAAGGTGGACACGCTGGTGCTGTGTACCGGTCATTTGCCGGTGAACGAATTAAGCGATGCACTCGAGGATTTCCGGGCGGAGATGCATCTAATCGGCGATGCGGCCTCGCCTCGTACCGCTGAGGAGGCCGTCTACGACGGAATGCGTGCTGGCCTGCAAGTTTGAGATGTGGGTGTCATAGACATACTTTCAATGTAAATTCGACCTATGGATTTCACTGAGCGCAAACGGTTGAAGTGGGTAAAGATGTATGGGGCGAACGGCGACGCTGGCCTGACGTGCCGCCGCTGCGGAATTTCACGCCCAACGCTTCGGCTCTGGATGCATCAATTTCGCAGCCAAGGGGATGCAGGACTGGTGGCGCACAGCCGGCGTCCTAAGCAGTCTCCCACGCGCAAGCTCTTTGAGCAGGACCGACAATTGATTATCTCGCTTCGTCAAGACCGCAATTTAGGAGCGCGACGCATCCAAAGCGAACTACGACTGCTTCATGACACTGAGCTATCAATCACGAGCGTCCAGAAGGTTCTCAAAGCGGCGCGCGTGCTCCCTTGCGCAAGGTGCGACGATTCCACGCGGTAAAGCGTTACAGCCGCCCTATACCGGGGGATCGGATACAAATGGACACGATGAAAATTGTTCCTGGCGTTTACCAGTATACGGCCGTGGACGACTGTTCTCGGTTTCGGGTGTTCGGAGTTTACACGCGGGCTACCGGGGCAAACACCCTGGATTTCCTGGCCCGCGTAGTCGAGGAGATGCCGTTTCCAATTCAACGTATTCAAACAGACCGAGGGGGTGAATTCTTTCACGCGAAAGTACCGGCTCGGCTTACCGATAACATGATTAAGTTTCGACCCATCCCGCCGCGCTCGCCGCATTTGAACGGCAAGGTCGAGCGCTCTCAAATGACGGATCTTCAGGAATTCTGGGCTCGGCAAAATCCACGTGCGCCGAAAATTGGTCAGCGAATCGAAGAATGGCAGTGCGATTATAATTGGCGCCGCCCCCATGGGTCACTTGGGGGTAAGCGCCCAGTTGATCGCCTCAGCGAGCTTACCTCCGTCACACCGCTCAACGAGGACGTTGCGAACATGTATGACCCAAGAAATGAAAGATATCGTCATCGCGACTACAAATCCGATCGCGCGCTTGCG
>JAYVYN010000225.1:0-3575 GCA_043784265.1 Gammaproteobacteria bacterium
CTGCAGAGATTGGGCTCTTCTCGTTCCCGCCCGCGAAACTCTTTTAATTCAATCCGTATCGGAATCCTTTCTGCAACACAAGCGCTAATAGAAGTGGAACGACCCGGCATTCAAGGTGTTTATTTCGTTGAATCGTCAGCGGAGGCCTTCTGAATTTTTGGTCACTTCCTGCCGGTGCATCGAACAGGGTTCTGCAGCTACAGTCGGCAAAGCCGCCGCAGAGGCCAGGATGACACTGCAAGCGGCGCGCTACCTGTGCTTCGATTGGGACGTTGTGGCGCGCCGGATTCTTACGCGGAGCGAACTCTAATAGACCGTATCTGTCACGCGCAACGATCTCTAACACGGGATCGTTGCGGCCAATCACGCGGGGCAGATATTGTTGGAAAAAACTCAGGAACGCTTTGCGCTGGCGCGGCAATAGATAGAGAATTCCAAATATCGAACGCGGTAAGCAGCCAAAGGTAGCCTGGTCTAGCAAATTGGGGGATTTCGGCAACGAGCGAGTGCAGTCTGGCAAGCACCGTCGCTCTATGCGCAATTGGCCGCCCGACCCTTGTAAGGATTGCTGCCGTTCTGTGGGCATTGGCACCGCGGCAAGAGCGCTCGATGCGAATCCGTCAAAGGCTCGGACTGCGGCATCCACGTATAGCGCAAAACACTCGTTGAGAGATAAAACGAAACCCTAGGCATCGAGGCCTAGTAACTACTGGGGTTCGTGCTTGGCTGCCGGGTTCGTAACCGATTTTCGGGAAGGATGCCTTTTTATGGAACGAGGTACATCACACCAGCTACTGCGCGACATGCTGCTCTCGCGGGTGTTCGAAGAGCGCGCGGCCGAAGAATACGGCAAAGGCAATATCTCGGGCTTTCTGCATCTCTATCCGGGGGAGGAGGCTGTGGGAGCGGGCGTCATCAATGCAACGAGTCCTGCCGACTACATCGTCAGCGCCTATCGCGAGCACGCGCACGCGCTCGTGCGCGGTACGCCCGCGCGCAACGTCATGGCGGAGTTGTTCGGGCGTGCAGATGGCATGAGCGGCGGAATGGGCGGCTCGATGCACATGTTCGACGCTAAGCGGCGCTTCATGGGTGGCTACGCAATTGTAGGCGAGAGCTGCCCGATCGCAGTCGGCGTGGCCTATGCGGTGGCGATGCGTGGACGCCCCGACGCGGTTATCTGTTTCTTCGGCGACGGCGCCGTCAACCAGGGCACGTTTCACGAGTCGCTGAACATGGCGGCTCTGTGGCGGCTGCCGCTGCTGTTCGTGTGCGAGAACAATCACTACGCGATTGGCACCGAGATCCACCGGCACTCTGCCGTAGTTGAAGTCCACAAGCGTGCTGCTGCCTACAACATTCCCGCCGAAAAGATCGACGGGATGGATGTGCTGAAAGTTTATGAGACGACCCATCGCGCCCTCGACCGCATTCGCAGCGGTGGCGGTCCGCAGTTCATCGAATGCGAGACCTACCGGTTTCGCGGCCATTCGATGGCCGACCCCGGAACCTACCGGCCGGCCGTCGAAGTCAAAGCTTATGAGGCCTTGGATCCTATTCCCACGGCGATCCGTGAGCTTGAGTTTCGCTATCCGACGCAGGCTGAACTTGCCGTGGCGGGTCCGGACAACATCGCTCGCCTCACGGCGCACATGGTCGAAGCTGGCCATGTGGCCGAGACTGAGGTCGAGGAACTTAAGAAGCAAGTGAGTGCAGTGGTGGAGGATGCGGTGCAATTCGCGCTGCAAAGCCCGCAACCGACCATGGATGCCGCCTGGGCGCATCTGAATTGCAACCGAGGCCATGAAGCGCTGATCTAGGAATTCATATGTCACAGGAACTGCTGTATTGGCAGGCCCTCAATCGGGCCATGGATATTGAGATGGCAGCCGATGAGTCGGTCTTCACCGTAGGCGAGGATGTGGGACTTTACGGCGGCAGCTATCGAGTGACCGAGGGGCTGTATACCAAATACGGGGAATGGCGCGTTCGTGATACGCCGATCTCCGAGAATAGTTTCACAGGCCTCGGCGTGGGCGCCGCGCTGCTGGGGATGCGGCCGGTGGTCGAAATCATGACCATCAACTTCATGCTGCTGGCGTTGGACTCCATTATCAACGGAGCGGCGAAGATCCCGTTCATGTCGGGCGGACAGTTCAAGATGCCGCTCGTCATACGCGTGCCCGGCGGCGTGGCCCGCCAGCTCGGGGCACAACATTCACAGAGGCTGGAGCACACCTTGATGAATGTTCCAGGCCTACGCATTGCCGTGCCGTCGACGCCGCAGGACGCCTATTGGCAGCTCCGCCAGGCGATTGCCAGCGACGAGCCGATCATTCTTCTGGAGCACGAAATGCTCTACTTCAGCACGGGACCGGTGGATCTACTCGCCGATCCGCCCCCGATGCATCGGGCCGCCGTGCGACGGGAAGGCCGCGATCTGACGATCGTGAGCTATTCGCGCCACGCACTGCTCTCGCTTGAGGCAGCGACAGAACTGACCAAGCAGGGGATCGAGGCCGAGGTCATCGATTTGCGCAGCTTGAAGCCGATCGATTGGGATCGTTGCGCCGGTTCGCTTGAGAAGACCCATCGTCTTCTGGTGGTCGAGGAGGATTGTCGCTTTGCCGGGGCGGGCGCCGAAATCGCATGCACTCTCGCCGAACGCTGCTTCTATGCGCTCGATGCACCCGTAAGACGCTTGGCTGGCCTTGATATTCCTACGCCTTTCAATGGCAAGTTGGAGGCCGCAACGATCCCTCAGGTACCGGATATCGTCGCGGCCGCTCGCGGGCTGTGCCGACCTGAGAAAGGCGCAAAGGCAGCTTAGGCATGAACCAACCAATCACGATGCCTGCCCTCTCAGACACCATGAATGATGGGCGGCTGGTACGCTGGGTCAAGAAAATCGGCGATCCGATTAAAAAGGGTGAGTCGATTGCCGATGTCGAGACGGACAAGGCGGTGATGGAGGTCGAAGCATTTCATGACGGCTACTTGACCGGACCGCTGGCCCCCGAAGGCAGTGAAATGCACGTCGGCACGACGATCGGCTATATTGCGGACAGCCCCAATGCAACCGCGCAGACGGTCGTTGCAGCAGGCCCATCGCTGCTTGCAATGCCCGTGTCGTCAAACCAACCCACAATGGCGAGCGTCAGCTCAAGTGCGGCACCGGATTCGCCTCCAGTCGCGCCGGCGTTGGCGCGTTCACCGGAACCTGGGCGAGTACGTGCATCGCCTTATGCCCGCAGGCTTGCGCAGGAGCTGGGTGTCGATGTTAGGCAGGTCCTATCGGAACAGGGTGACGTGCACGCGGACGCAATCCTAGGCGCACTACATCGAGCGCCGACGCCCGATTTGAGCGCGGGTCCCCCTTATCGTGTGGAGCGACCCTCGAATGTGCGGGAAGTAATCGCACGCACTATGATAGGCAGCCTCGCGACTCCGACTTTCCGGGTGACCGCGCAACTGGCGCTCGCGCCGCTGCTTGCGGTCTCGAAGAATACGGGGATGTCGCTCACCTTGCTTTTGGCGCGAGCCTGCGCACTGACGATCAGGGTGCATAGACTTTT
>JAYVYN010000226.1:0-4084 GCA_043784265.1 Gammaproteobacteria bacterium
ACCGGTACTCGCGCCCGAGGCGATGGCAGCTTCAATAAATTCTTTTTGCCGAAGACTTAAGGTCTGTCCGCGAACAATTCGCGCCATGGTTAGCCATCCTACCGCCCCGATCGACACGAACAACCAATAGGGGTTATGCCCAAAAATAACGGTGACAAAAATGACAAAGAACACCAATGGCAATCCGCTAAGTATTTCAACTATCCGCATCATCAAATTATCAATCCGTCCGCCTAAGTAACCTGCTACAGCACCATAAGCAATACCGATAATCAGGCTAATGGCACTCGCAAATAATCCGATTAACAACGAGGCACGCGTACCCTCAAGGGTGCGTACAAACAGATCGCGCCCTAACCGGTCGGTTCCGAACCAATGCGCATGCTGAAACGTGGGTGGGACCGCCACATTTGCCCAATCCAAAGTATCAAATCGATTGGGATTAATCCATGGTCCGACTATCGACAGTAGGGCCAAACTAATAATTACGACTAAGGCAACCTTTGCGGCTATATTTGTGCGAAAGCGCCGCGCGGCGTTTGCCCCTATACCGCGTAAAATCATTTAACCAAGCCTCACGCGCGGATCTAGCCAGGCATACAGCAAATCAACCACCAGCCCCATCAGAATTAATACAGTTGAATATAGAATCACCATACCCAGCACCAAGGTGTAGTCGCGATTAAGCGCCCCTTGTACTAAGTAGCGGCCAATTCCCGGCAGTCCGGCAATCGACTCTACCACCAGCGATCCGGTTAAGATGCTGGCGACCGCAGGCGCTAAAAAACCAACCACCGGTACTAGGGCAGGTTTGAGCGCATGACGAAAGATTACCAGGTGCCAAGGTAACCCCTTGGCGATCGCGGTGCGTACATACGGAGTACGCAGGATTTCCAACATACTGCCGCGGGTCAAGCGCGCGATAGCGCTCATCGGCGGCAATGCCAAAGCGATGACCGGCAATATTAGGTGTGTGATGGAGCCACTTTCCCAGCCGGCAACCGGCAACCAGTGCAGATAAATGCCAAAAACCAGTCCCATAAACGGCAGCAACACAAAGCTTGGCACAGCAATCCCGATTACCGCCAATAGCATGGTCACTTGATCCGCCGCTGTATTATGTCGAAGCGCAGCAAAGACACCCATCAGTACTCCAAAGCTTAGGGCCACCAGCATGGCAATACTACCTAGCGTGAAAGTCACGGGCAGGCCTTGTACAATAAGCTCGGTAACCGAATAATCCTTATATTTAAATGATGGTCCAAAATCACCATGCGCCAGCGCAACCATGTAACGAACGTACTGCACGCTTAAGGGTTGATTCAGGCCAAACGTGGCATCAAGATTCGCTACAATCTCCGGCGCTAAGCTTTTTTCTTGATCAAAGGGGCCGCCCGGAGCGGCATGGATTAAAAAAAACGCCGCTGTAATAATGATGAAAAGCGTTGGTATGGCAGCGCTAAAACGCTTGAAAAGATAGCGACTCATCAGAATCAGTCTATCGGTAGCGGGTGCGATGGACAAGCTGTGTTCCAGTCCATAAACTGCCGCACAAGATTTGAGGAGTGGAAATGCAGAAAATCATGGTTTGTATCAAACGCGTCGTGGATTACAACGTGCGAGTACGTGTAAAACCCGATGGCAGCGGCGTCATGCTAGACGGCGTTAAAATGAGTATCAATCCTTTTGATGAGATTGCCCTCGAGGAGGCGCTACGTATTAAAGAGCGCGGTACCCAGGTTGAAGTGATCGCGGTGAGCATCGGCATTCTCGACACCCAACAGCAATTGCGCACGGCTCTAGCCATGGGTGCGGATCGCGCCATTCTCGTGCAGACCGATCAACCCGTGGAACCGCTGACGGCTGCGCAGACTTTTCTGGCTTTGGTGAAAAAAGAAACTCCAGACCTAGTATTTCTCGGTAAACAAGCTATTGACGATGATGCCAACCAAACCGGTCAAATGTTAGCGGCACTTTGGGACCGACCGCAAGCCACCTATGCCTCCAAAGTGGAATTAAATTCAAACGTCGCCAGCGTAACGCGCGAGGTAGATGCGGGGCTGGAAACTATCGAAGTCGACCTTCCGGCTGTGGTGACCGTGGACCTGCGCTTAAACGAGCCACGCTACGTCAAGCTGCCAGATATTATGAAGGCGAAGAAAAAAACACTGGATGTCACGAGTTTCGATGCGTTGGGGGTAAGTGCTAGTGCTTTGCTGACCACGCTTAAAACCGAGGCCCCCGCCCAACGCCAGAAAGGCGTCATGGTTAAGGACGTGGCTGAGTTGGTCGATGCCTTGAAAAAGAAAGGTCTCATATCATGAATAAGATTCTCATTATTGGCGAACATGACGGTAAGGCACTAAACCCGGCAACCGCCAAGTGCGTCACCTGCGCCAAGTCGATCGCTGATGCGGAAATTACCGTGTTGTTGCTCGGTGCGGACACGGCAATCGTCGCGGCTCAGGCTGCCTCGGTGTCTGGCGTCAAAGCAGTACTACGCGTAGATCGCGCGGAGAACTCTCACCCGCTGGCGGCAATATTTGCGCCACAAATTGTGGCCATCGCGGCGGATTTCAGCCATATATTGGGTCCTACCACCAGTTTTGGTAAGGACCTGATGCCGAGAGTCGCGGCGCTGCTCGGGGTACCCCAGGTCAGCGATCTGATGGCCGTAGAAGCGCCGTATCGGTTTCGGCGTCCTATATATGCGGGTAATGCCATCATAACTGTTGAAGCATCCGCCACTCGAAAATTGGTGGCAACCGTAAGAGTCGCCTCCTTCGAAGCCGCACCCATCGGCGGCAGTGCCACAATTGAATCCAAGTCGCTCAATGTCGTACTGCCGACACATACCCGTTATGTTGGCGCAAAGTCTGGCTCTACCGAACGTCCGGATTTGCAAACCGCCTCCAAGGTGATCTCGGGCGGACGCGCCTTGGGAAGTGCGGATAATTTCAAATTACTGTACGCCCTCGCGGATAAAATCGGTGCTGCCGTGGGCGCTTCGCGGGCCGCAGTGGATGCAGGTTACGCACCCAATGAAATGCAAGTAGGCCAAACGGGCAAAATTATTTCACCCGAGGTCTATATTGCGATTGGTATTTCCGGCGCGATTCAGCATCTTACCGGGATTAAGGATGCGCGCACTATTGTCGCCATCAACAAAGACTCAGAAGCCCCGATTTTTGAGGTTGCCGACCTTGGATTGGTCGGCGATTTATTCCAGATTGTGCCCGAATTGGAGCGGCTGATTAAAGCTTAGCAAGCACGTACTCAGCCGCTGACACTTTAAACTCGCCAGCAGCCGCTTCCACATTGACTTGCGTGGCGACTCCGTTTTCAACTACCAAGGCGAATCGCTGCCCACGCGTACCCATGCCAAAACCGCTGGCATTAAGCTCGAGTCCCAAAGCTTTTGCATACTCCGCATTGCCATCGGCCAGCATGAGTACTTTGTCACCCACATTACCGTGCTTGCCCCAGGCATTCATCACGAACACATCGTTCACTGCGGTGCAAGCAATGGTGTCGACGCCCTTAGCTTTAAATTTATCTGCCAATTCGACAAAACCAGGCAAATGCTTGGCATCGCAGGTAGGCGTGAACGCGCCCGGAACCGAAAACAACACCACTTTCTTCCCCGCAAACAATTGTTCGGTGGAGATTTTTTGGGGGCCATCCTTGGTCATCTGGGTAAATGTTCCGGCTGGCATTTTATCGCCGACTTTAATGCTCATTTTTAACGCTCCTAACCGAGTTTATCGGCGTACAGTTCCCACAACTTTAAGATCTTTGGATTCATGTTCGGAATCTCTTTAAGCTTCACAAACGCTTTCTTAGCGTCGGCATTATTCTTTAATTGGACCTGAGCCAATCCCAAATACACATAGGCTTCGTCCAGATGCTTAACCTGACCCTTCTGCAAGCCAGCCGTAATCGCCGTCACCGCATTCTGGTAATCGCCGAAGCCGAAATACACTTCGCCAAGTTTGACGCTCAGTTCGCCGGCCGCGCTTTTGGCAGCTTCAGCCTCTAATTGCTTCAATCCCTTACGATCCGTATCCGCACGCGTCGCAGTGGA
>JAYVYN010000227.1:0-28338 GCA_043784265.1 Gammaproteobacteria bacterium
GTCGCCGTAAATAGGGATGCACCATTTCACCCTGGATTGGACCCGGACGCACAATCGCCACTTCAATTACCAGATCATAGAAATTTTGCGGACGTAAGCGGGGCAGCATCGCCATTTGTGCCCGTGATTCAATTTGGAATACGCCCATGGTATCGGCGCGACAAATCATTTCATACACGGCTTTATCTTCACGAGGTACTGTAGCCAAATTTAACTCGCCTGCGACCGTGGCTGAGCCTCCTAAGGAATTAATTAAACAAAAAGCCCGCCGTATTGCGCTCAACATACCTAAGCCAAGCACGTCCACTTTGAGCAACCCCAATGCATCCAAATCGTCTTTATCCCATTCGATCACCGTGCGCTCGGGCATTGCCGCATTTTCAATAGGCACTAGTTCATCTAATCGACCCCGAGAAATCACAAAACCGCCTACGTGCTGCGAAAGGTGACGCGGGAAGCCACGAATTTCTTGCGCCAATGCCAATACGCGTTCAATCACCGGATCATTGGAGTCAGAGTCACTCTTCGACAATCGCTCGATCTGCGCCAGACTCAATCCCATCGCTTTGCCAACGTCACGTAAAGCGCTACGCGAACGATAACAAATGACGGTGGCGGTCAAAGCGGCGCGCTCACGACCGTATTTTCGATAAATATATTGAATTACCTCTTCACGCCGTTCATGCTCAAAATCCACATCAATATCGGGCGGCTCGTCACGTTCTCTGGAAATGAAACGCTCAAACAACATGGCCATACGCGCAGGATCAACCTCCGTGATCCACAAGCAATAACAGACCGCCGAGTTTGCTGCCGAGCCACGACCCTGACAAAGTATTCCCTGTGAACGAGCGAATTGCACAATGTCATGTACCGTCAAAAAAAACGGCTCGTACTTAAGTTCAGCGATCAAGCGCAATTCATGCTCAATAGTTGCACGCACGGCCTGAGGCACTCCGTTCGGCCAGCGCTCAAGACAACCCTGTTCGGTTAATACCCGCAAATGGCTAGTAGGAGTTGCGCCTTGCGGTACGATTTCTTCCGGATACTCATAACGTAATTCGTCAAGACTGAAAGTGCAACGTTCGGCAATCGTGATTGTAGTTGCCAACAAATGTGCAGGATATAACTGTTGTAGACGATTTAAAGACCGTAAACAACGCTCGCCATTGGGGAATAGCGCATGCCCCACAGTACGCAGCGGTGTATTTAAACGAATCGCCGTCAACACATCTTGGACCGCCCGACGGCTACGCCGATGCATATGCACATCGCCTGTAGCGACTCGCGGCACAGACAACACTTCACCTAGACCCTCAAGCGCCTCTAACCGACGCGCATCGAAACCGCTAGTCAATAGCTCAACGCCTATCCATAAACGCTCGGCAAAACGTTCACGCAGCCAATAACCGTCATCTATATTTTGTTGCCAGGGAATTTTACCGGAACGCGGCAACCATACAATTAAACACCCATCCAGCGCATTTTCAATATCCATACGTGTGAGCAAGTAGCTGCCCTTTATGCCGGCTCGCCGCGCTTTACTGATCAAACGACTCAATGCACCATAACTAGCACGTGAGGTTGCCAACGCCACCAGCATTAATCCACATACAGAACGTAGCTCAGCACCAATAATCAACGTCAGCTCGAGTTCCTTGGCCGCCACATGCGCACGCACTACTCCGGCGAGCGAACACTCATCGGTGAGTGCCATTGCGCGATAACCTAACCACTTAGCCTGTGCTATTAATTCTTCAGGTTGTGAAGCACCCCGCAAAAAAGAAAAGTTGCTGACAGCATGTAGTTCGGCGTACACATCAGCCTCACGCGAACAGACCGTGCAAATACCAGCGTTTGGAGTGCCGTTCCTGAAAAACCCATAGCCGTGCGCCCGCGATCCGCGCGTTGTAGTAATCACGTGCTACGCCCTTACCATCCCACCAACCACTCTCAATACGTTCGGGGCCTTGTTGTAAAATCAAGCTATCGCTAGACAATGGCACGGGCTCGCTTAACAACCATACCGGCCGCGGCATACCTTCATCGGCTATTTTTAAGACACGCGCGCATCCAAATTGTATTTCATACACGCGTCGCCAAGCCGCTTCCGGCCTATGTTCTGCCATGCTGCAAACACCATACACTGCGCTCTCACCTAGCCTTGCACGCAAACGCTCCACCAAATGGGGCACGGCCTGTTTATCTACACGATTTAAGCCCTCGAAAGCATCCTGTGAGTCTAGGACAATTGGCTGTAGAGGACCTGAGATAAGCTCTATAGCCTGCACTGGCGCTATTAAACTTAAGCGATTTATTTTTTGCACCAGCACCTCTGTTAAACGACGGTGATCAGCCGTGATGCTTGACAATCCCATAGGCACTCGGGATACCGGACCTACACGATGTCGCAGTCGCAATTCAAAAGTCTGTATACCAACCTGACGCTGCTTTAAAAACTGTACACAACGCAGCATCAAAGGTTGCAGTGCAGATTCAAGGTAACTCACATTCTCAATCGCTGCCTCAAAATCACAGCGCTCACGAAACCGTTCGCGCGCTACAAATGCACGGCGTGGTGCAGGTTGTCGTGCTAATGCAATATCAAGATCCAGCACTAGTTGCGGACCTAAGCGTCGTGCCAGACCCACACGCGGCAAACGCAACAACTCCCCCAAATAATTCACACCCATCGTAGCCAAAGTTTGTAAGCGCTTCGGATCCCAAGCCGTACAGGCGATCGGCAGCTCGCGTAATTGACTGGATAGCAACTCAGGATCGTCTATCAACACCGCGTAGCCCGCGCGCGCGCACCATAAAGACGCCAGCGTAGAAGGAGTCGTAGCGCTTGCCACCGTTAACGAAAATTCTCGCCAAGCGGCATCAATACATGCATGCAAATGCGCTAGTGAACCAAATAGTCGCAGGCTACCCTTAATTTCTAACAACAGGGCATTTGGCAGTTCAACGCTCACCAAAGAGGTAAATCGCTGTGCATGCAAACTTAAGCGATACAACAGAGCCGAATGCTCAGCAGTCAATTCTGGGAATACAGCGGCGTACCACAAAGGTTTATAGCATTGTGATGCTTGGCTTCTCATGAAGCACCAAAATCAACCATACCCAGATCAACAGGACCCGGTCTTCCACCTTGTACTTTCAACAACTCAATATGCGCCGCAGGGGCTCCTTGAGTCATCAATAGACGCAGACTCGCAGGTGAAGACTCGAAACGATGGCGCTCAGGGCGAAACAGCACCCCAAGCGCACCACCCGCCTCAGCCGCCAGTTTCAAACGCCGTAACCAACGATCATCAGTGCCTTTCAGCCACAGTAAAACAGCCGCACATACTCCTGAGCATAAAACCTGTTCCGCCGCCCACAGCGCTTCTGTGGCGCTACCCGGTCGCACGATGAGCACTCGCTCAAGATTAATTCCCTGTTGCGCTAAGGCGGGTGCAAAAGGCTCGTGCGGGGGCGAGATCCAAACCAACCAAGGAATTTCAGCAGCCCGCTGACAAGCCACCAAGGCCGGCAGAAAAAGCTGTACTTCGCCCAAACCCGCATGATCAATCAACACTTCAACAAGCGACGCCGCCGGCCAACCACCCCCTGGCAAACGCGCATCAAGCGACTTGCTGCCGGTGGACCAGACCGGACGAGGCGGGGCGGCCGAGGCGTCTTTTAACTTCCAGACACGAGCATCAGTCAAAATATCCGCAAGCGATGATTCACGCGGCATCCACATCTTTACCGCGACGTAATACCCCTACCACCACTCCTTCAATCATCATAGGCTGAGCCTTAAGATCAACACGAATAGGTTCGAAATCTGCATTTTCAGGTAGTAGCCAGACAATCGTGCCTTCTTGTCGGTAGCGTTTAACAGTCACCTCATTCTCCAAGCGCGCGACCACAATTTGACGATTACGGACTTCGGGAGTGCGGTGCACGGCAACCAGATCGCCATGCAAAATACCGGCATTTTTCATACTCATGCCCTGCACTTTTAGGAGGTAGTGTGGTTGTGGTTGAAATAAGTGCGGATCGATCTGGTACCGGGTTTCAATATGTTCCTCGGACAAAATAGGACGTCCGGCAGCAACCCGTCCAATGAGTGGCAAACCCAATTGTTCACGCAAAATATCTTTAAGCTGAATACCGCGCGAGGCTCCCGGGATCAAATCAATCACGCCTTTACGTTGCAGCGCCCGCAAATGCTCCTCTGCTGCATTGGGTGACTTAAAACCTAGGTTACGAGCAATTTCCGCTCGCGTAGGTGGCATACCTCTTTCTGAGATAGTGTCTTGAATAAGCCTTAAAATCTGTGTTTGACGAGGAGTTAGATCTGACATGCATCACCTGTATATGTAACCAGTTACTGGCATTATATACAGGTTATTCTGGCTCGCAAGCCCCCTATGACCGTCGCAAAGTACCGACAAAGGTGCTTTTTAGTTGCAATTAGCCCATAAATTTGGCTTTATGTACGACTGTGCTGCAACGCAAGTGGGTCTGCCCCCGCAAGGAGACTCATAAGTGGCGGCACTTAAAGTTTTGCAAAACGAAATGAGTTTATAACCTAGGGGTATATTTTTATGACATTGACAACGACACTTAAAGTCGCTGCCGCCGCTGCTTGCTTAGTCGCTTTCTCCGGTTGCACTGACATCAAGCCTCTCCAGGCTGAAATCGACGGCATAAAGTCGCAAATCAGCAAATTGACTGGTGATACAGCGAAAGCTCAAAGCGACGCTACCGCCGCCAGCAGCGCCGCTGCCAGCGCCTCTTCGGCCGCTTCCAGCGCCCAAAGCACTGCTAACCAGGCTCTATCTGCTTCGCAGTCGAACCAGACTGCAATTGAAGCGATCAATGAGAAAATTGACCGTATGTTCAAAAAGTCTGTCTCGAAGTAAGCGTTATTTCATTAACGCGCAAGTAAGCTCGATGCTTAAACTTGCTTAAAGCGCCGCGGCCTCCCGCGGCGCTTTTTTATGAGCACGATGCACGATTCACTAGTAACGAATCAGCGCCGACCCCCAAGTAAACCCACCACCAAATGCCTCCAGCAAAAGCAGCTGGCCGCGCTTAATACGTCCATCCTTAATACCGACATCAAGCGCCAAAGGTACCGAGGCTGCCGAGGTGTTGCCATGCCCCGCGATGGTCACAATGACGCGTGCCATAGGCATATTAATGCGTTTAGCAATAGCCTCAATAATACGAATATTCGCCTGGTGCGGAATCAACCAATCCACTTCAGCCTGGCTTATATTATTAGCACTCAAGGTTTCGCTTACTAATTGACCCAACGTGTTAACGGCGAACTTGTAAACCTCACTACCCTTCATCTGCACCGCGGCCGTTCCGTCACGAACTTTTTTAAAGCCTTTGGATACGCCATCATTATACAAAAGCAGATCTTTATAGCGTCCATCAGCATGCAGGCGAGTACTCATAATGCCAGGTTCAGCCGCTGCCTTTAAAACAACTGCGCCAGCACCATCCGCGAATAAAACACAAGTCGCACGATCTTTCCAATCGACCATTTTTGACAGCGTATCAGCGCCTACCACCAGTGCACATTTAGCCTCACCCAAACGTACAAATTTATCCGCCATGCTCAAAGCATAGATAAATCCACTGCAAGCAGCCTCAACACTAAAAGCCGGACAACCGTGTATGCCGAGTCGTTCTTGCAATAAGGTACCCACATTGGGAAACAAAAAATCCGGTGTAGCAGTACCCACACAAATTAAATCAATATCTGCGGGACCCACCCCTGCATCGGCCATTGCTCTGCGCGCTGCCGCCTCAGCCAAATCGGTAGTAGTTTCGTCTTCGGCGGCAATATGTCGCTGCGAAATTCCGGTTCGAGTCCTTATCCATTCATCACTGGTATCTACGAATTTGGCGATATCCGCATTGGTGAGGATTTTTTCGGGCAAATAGCTGCCGGTACCGGCTATCTTTGAGTACATTTAAGGTCCTTCAAGATCCGTGCGGAACGTCAAGCCGCGCTGCAATCCGTTGCGGCACATCATTGCGTGCTTCCAGTACAGCAACTTCAATGGCGCGCTGAAAACCAAACAGATCCGCGCTACCATGGCTCTTAATTACAATTCCATTCAAGCCTACCATTGTCGCACCATTGTAGCGTCTCGGATCGAGTCGCGTACGCAGCGCTTGCAATGCCGGCCGAGCGGCAATGGCCCCTAATTTGCGTACCGTACTCCGAGTAAACTCCTCGCGCAACGCGTCGGTAATTAGACGGGCAACTCCCTCCATGGTTTTTAACGCCACATTTCCCGTAAATCCATCGGTCACCACGACATCCACTTTGTCGGAAAAAATATCATGCCCTTCAACAAACCCAATGTAATTGAGTCCGCTTACGGCAATCAACGAATGTGCGGCTCGCACCGCATCGTTGCCCTTCATTTCCTCCTCACCAATATTCAATAAACCCACACGCGGATTTCCATTCGCACCGTCCATGTCAGCCGCTAAAACCGACCCCATAACCGCAAATTGGCAGAGTTGCTCCGGGGTGCAAGTTGCGTTAGCGCCTAAGTCGAGCATATAGGTGTGGCCACCGCGCGACGGAATGAGTGAAACAATGGCTGGACGTTCCACCCCGGGCAGCATTTTCAAGACAAAATGTGCTGTCGCCATGAGCGCACCGGTATTACCAGCGCTTACACAGGCATGCGCCGTACCCAACTTAACCAGATCTAAAGCGCGACGCATCGATGAATCCTTCTTACGGCGAAGCGCATCGCGCGGCTCATCGGTCATTTCCACTACATCGGCAGCGTGCAAGCAAAAAATATTAGCGGGTACCGGTGTATTGCGGCCAAGTTCGCCTTGCAGGTCGGCATTGCGTCCGATCAAAGTGAACCTGACGTCTGGATATTCCTGAGCGGCCGCAATAGCCGCCGGGACGCACACCGACGGACCACGATCGCCACTCATGGCGTCAATGGCAATATGGAGTGGCACGGACACGAGAGTTATCAGGCGACGAGGAAATCGCCGATATGCAGTTCTAACCTACTCTTCAGCAGCGGCCGCCGCGGCATCCGCTTTAGTCTGCAACACTTTTTTGCCCCGATAAAACCCATCTCGTGAGATGCGATGACGAGAATGTATTTCACCACTCTTAGAATCGATCGAAATGGCGGGTGCCGCCAGCGCTGAGTGCGAGCGATGCATGCCGCGCTTCGAGGGGGTTTTTCTACTTTTCTGAACTGCCATAGTCGTTATATCCTATCGAATGTCTTTAACAATTCCCAAAAACGTGCGGGCGCAGCGCCCGGCCAGCATTCTGGCAAGCCCACAGCCTAAGGGGCGCGTATAATAGGGCCGCGTCCAAGCCCTGTCAAAATACCAATACTAAGCCCGCCCGCTATCAATATCGCGAGTGCCATTGTGCCGCAAAATCCCCTGCCTGAACTCATTTTAGCCTCTACCTCTCGCTATCGGCGTGAATTGCTCGATCGATTGGGGCTTGCCTTCACCTGCATAGCGCCCGGCATCGACGAGCAGCCAGCTCCAAATGAGCGCGCCGTCGCTTTGGTAAGCCGGTTAGCGCGCGAGAAGGCCCTTGCAGTGGCGCGTCGCTACAGCGATGCCTGGGTTATTGGATCGGATCAAGTCGCGGTTTTGCCGGACACCGAACCGGAACTCATCATCGGAAAGCCCGGCACGGTCGCCCGCTGCCACTCACAGCTTTTGGCGGCCTCCGGACGAACCTTGGAATTTTTAACAGCCGTCACACTAACCCGCCAGCGAGACCCTCAGGTATTCGAATTTCTAGATATTACCCAGGTTAATTTCAGAAGTCTGGATGAGGCATCGATCCAGCGATACGTGCAACAAGAATCGCCACTCGACTGTGCAGGCGGATTTAAGAGCGAAGGCTTAGGGATCACCTTGTGTGAATCAATTATCAGCGAAGACCCCTGGGCACTGATCGGATTACCTTTGATAAAACTAAGTTCACTACTGCGCCAAGTGGGTTATTCCTTACCCTAAATTCGGTACATTATCGGTACATTATTTGCGCGATGAAAGCTATTTGGTTGTTTTACGACGCGCAGGCGGCTTACGACCCGCAGCTGCCTTACGCACCGCCCCACCTTTAACCACCTTACGTTTTTGAGGGGTTAAGGCATCCAATACAGTCACCAGTTCTACCGGCAAAGGCGCGCTCACGTGAAACGGCACTAGCGACCCCGGCCATTCAAAAGCAACCGATTGAGCGTGCAAAAAAGTACGTTTTAAACCCATGTGCTTAAGCTCAGCATTACGAGCACGATCACCGTATTTATCATCGCCCAGCAAGGGATGTCCGGCAAACTCCGCATGCACGCGAATTTGATGAGTACGGCCGGTTGGTATATCCACCTCCATTAGGGTCGCCAACGAGCCAAAGAATTGCACCGGCTTAAATATGCTGACTGAGTTTTTACCCGCAGGAGCTACCCGCACATGTCTGGCCCCGTGTTGCCGATTCTCGGTACTCAAGGGTGCATCAATTCGTTTGGTGCCCAGCTGCCAGCTGCCAGCCACTAAAGCTAAATAGGTTTTATGCAAACCTCCCTCACGAATGAGGGCATGCAAAGCTACCAAGGTCGCGCGATCCCTAGTAACCAGGAGACACCCACTGGTGTCGCGATCAAGCCGATGGACGAGTTCCAATGTTTCGCGCGGCCGGGAAGCTCTTAGAGCTTCTATGACTCCGTAGCTTAAACCACTCCCGCCGTGCACTGCGACCCCCGCCGGTTTGTCGATCACTAACAAATGTTTATCTTGAAAAATAACCGCACGCTCGATCAGCTCAAGCAAACTGGTCGAAGGCTGCCCCGGCGCATCGCTCGCCTCAATTCGAACTGGCGGTAGACGTACTTCATCTCCCTCCGCGATTCGATACTCTGCCGCGACTTTCTTGCGATTGACGCGTACTTCGCCTTTGCGTAACAAACGATAAACGCGGCTGCGGGGCACCGTCTTAAAATGCCGCATCAGGAAATTATCGATACGTTGCCCGGCTTCTTCGCCCGTTATTTTGCGTAATTCGACCGGGCTTTTGGGTACATGTAGATACACCGGCTCTTCTATTTCACTGTTCATTAAAACTCTTCACCTAATTGATGCGCTCGGCCAGCCTTCTAAGGCATTGATTACATTGACCCTGAAGGGCTGGCGTGATAATGTCCTAAAACCGTGTCAGGCGCTGAACCATTTAACGGGTTTAAGCCCTTTGATTGAACTGACGCTAAAGACACCGGTTTTCCGTGACCCCCCTTCGGTTTTGGGGGGCTACATATTAGTTGGATCTGGAATTCCAGACCATCGCTCGGCCGAGAAGACAGATGCAAGTGAGCCTTAAAAGAGCTCCGGCGTCTTAACAAGCGGTTAACCGAGAACAAGGCCTTAGGCTTGCCGTATATATTTTGGCAGAATTGGTTAGATTGGATGCAGGTCGCGTTTCTCGCGCTCGGTGTGCCCCTATTCAATACCACTATCTTGATCGCAGTCCTGGCTTCTATTCTCCAGCTCTCCTCGGCCTCTACCACATTAGTTGGGGCACATGAAAAGAATGCTCGTCAACGCAATTCAAGAAGAAGAATTGCGAGTCGCTCTCGTCGATGGTCAAACACTTTACGACTTATCAATTGAGATACCCTCCCGGGAACAAAAAAAATCAAATATCTATAAAGGTCGAGTTACTCGCGTCGAGCCCAGTCTCGAAGCGGCATTCGTAGAATATGGCGCACAGCGCCACGGCTTCTTGCCGTTAAAAGAAGTCTCTAAGGAGTATTTCCGTACTTCAGCGACCTCCAATGGACGGCCCAACATTAAGGATATGTTGCAGGAAGGCCAAGAGCTAATCGTACAAGTCGAAAAAGAAGAACGTGGCAACAAGGGTGCAGCACTCACAACGTTCATTAGCTTAGCGGGTCGTTTCTTGGTTTTAATGCCGAATAATCCTCGCTCCGGTGGAGTTTCGCGTCGCATCGAGGGCGAAGAACGCGACCAGATGCGCGAAGCTATGAACGGCCTGCAAATTCCCGACAGTATGGGTGCGATCGTTCGCACCGCAGGCGTAGGACGCACGACCGAAGAACTGCAATGGGACCTCAATAACCTGACCACCGCCTGGGATGCCATAGTCAAAGCGAACGACGGCAGACCGGCGCCATTTTTGATTTTTCAAGAAAGCGATGCGGTAACCCGGGGCTTACGCGACTATTTTTCGGATGATGTCGGTGAATGTCTAATCGATCAACCCGAGGCTTTCCAGAAAGCTCTGGAATACATGCAGCGCTTTATGCCACCCGATGCGCAGCGCAAATTAAAACTGTACCAAGATCCGGTGCCGTTATTCACCCGCTATCAAATTGAAAGCCAAATTGAATCAGCGTACTCTCACAAAGTAAATTTGCCGTCCGGCGGCAGTTTAGTTATCGATCACACCGAAGCACTAGTCTCGATAGATATCAATTCGGCACGTAGTACTCGCGGTGGAGACATCGAAGCGACTGCTCGCAATACTAACCTTGAAGCGGCCGAGGAAATCGCTCGACAATTACGTCTGCGTGACATTGGCGGCCTTATCGTCATTGATTTCATCGACATGGAAAGTACTGCCAATCAACGCGCGGTAGAAGACATGTTGCGTGATTCGGTCAAAATGGATCGTGCTCGTATACAACTGGGACGGTTATCACGCTTTGGTTTGCTCGAGTTATCCCGTCAGCGTTTACGCCCCGCCTTAAGTGAGACCACTCATTTAAACTGCCCACGCTGCAACGGCATGGGTACTATTCGTGGTATCGAATCTATGTCGCTGGCGCTATTGCGCCTTATAGGCGAGGAAGCGCGTAAAGAGCGCACCGGTAAAGTCATCGCCCAGGTACCTGTAGACATTGCAACCTACCTTATCAACGAGAAGCGCGATTGGTTAAATCAAATAGAGGCGCGCGACAAAGTATCCTTGGTCATTGTTCCTAATCCGCACATGCAAACGCCGGCGTATTCATTGCGACGCGTTCGTGATGATGAAAAAGAACTTAACGAGATCGCAACTCCGAGTTATCAACTTGCGGACCAACCCGCTGTGGACGATTCCAATATCGGCAGTCGCGATAAGAAACCGCAAGTCGAAGCTCCCGTGGTACCGAGTATTTTGCCGGCGGCCTCAGCGCCGATTATTCCTATGCCGATCCCCACCCCTGCATCAATCGCTACGATTGCACCGCAGGCGGGTGTATTAGTGCGTCTGTGGAGATATCTATTCGGTGGCAATTCCGCAATTGCGTCGGAGCCTAAAGCCGCGGCTAGCAGTGCAACGCCGCGCGAACGTCAGCATCGTGATGTGCGCCACGATCGGTATCGAAGCGGCGGCACTGACCGCAATCGAGACCGCGATCGAAGCCGTAACACCCGCAGCGAAGCACCACGCGAGCCCCGACGCGATGAGCCACGCCGCGACCGCCCGCGCTCTGATAATCGTGGTGAGGTCGGTGCTCGCCGCAATGAAGCACCACCGCGCGACAGTCAAACGCCACGCACGGAGCAAACACCACCGCGCGACAGTCAAACGCCGCGCACGGAGCAAACACCACCGCGCGACAGTCAAACGCCACGCACGGAGCAAACACCACCGCGTCCCGATAATCCCCGCAATGATGCGGGTAGTGAGCGCAGTGGTCGTAGCCGACGACGGCGTGGCCGGGGTCGAGGCCGAAGCGATAGCGGTGAGTCCAATAGCGGCGCACCTGCTAGCACGAGCGCGGAGCTGCCACGCGACCCGGTCTCACCACCCGCAGCGCCCGCAGCGCCCGCACCCAGCTTTAGCGACAATGCACCCGCTGCGAGAGAACCTGTTGTGCCGAGCGCCGTTACCAGCAACGACAATGATAAATATGTGGTCTGGTCATCGACGCCCACACCTGTAACGCGTAATGGACCGGAAGAGCATTAAAGGAAATTCTAGAAACCTTGCGTGCAGCGCTATAATCGCGCTGCACGCAGACGGAGCTGAACGCATAGACTCGTAGCCACAAGGGATGTCGCTAAACCCCTTAGGCCGCCGATTGCCAAATCATTAACGGCTCCGAAATAATGGCCGTGAGTCCCCCAAAGGCGCATCGACCAAATCCACGCTATTCCAAATCCTATCGTGGTGAGTGCATACACGCCTATCCAGGCGCGCCGTTCGCGCTCACCGAGCAACCGCTGCATTGCGCCAGTACGATGCAAGGTAATTGCGGGCCGCAGCGTGCGCCATAAAAACCATAACACCACGACAAAGCCCAATAATGAGCTCGCTTGTTGCATGAGCTTGAAACCCAGCAATTGATGGCCACCCACATCGAGCATCGGATCATCGAGTGCCGGAAACATTCGCACTCCACGGGCCCCTTCGTGAGTAAATCCATCCCAAATTAAATGCGTGACAGCACCCCCCAGCAGACCACACAATGCAAATCCCCACTGGCGTAAACGCCCGAGATCTGGGCGCATTTGCCAACGAATGTAGGTTTCGTCTGGTAATAATTCCAACAGCGGAGTTCTAATAATTCGTTGAAAAATCCAGTAACTTGCAAGACCCACCGGCAAACAAAAAGTTAACAAAGCGGCCGCACTATGGGTTTCGGAACGCACCAAGTGCCACGGCAATAGGTAACTAAAGTCTGGCAGCATCGTACCAATGACTGAAGCAGACAGCATTCGCCACTGGGAAAGCTTGCGTGCAAACGGCAACGCAACCGCTACATGAGAAATCGTAAATGGCATTAATTCTGTGCCAATGATCGCTTCGCCACGAATTCACGCACACGCTGCAGGTCTTCCAGGGTATCAACCCCGGCAGGCGGCGACTCGGCGAGTGTCAACAAATGAACTAACATGCCGTTCTCTAAAGCACGCAATTGTTCGAGCTTCTCAGCTTTTTCCAGCACGGTCGGCAACCAACTAGAAAATTTCAGCAGGCTAGTGACTCGGTATCCATAAACACCTATATGACGCCAGGCACCCTTGAAACTCATGGGCGAGCCGTTCAACACATCGTCGCGCGGCCATGGCACTGGCGCGCGACTAAAATACAATGCGCGGCCATCGCGCGCGCGTAGTGCCTTGACGATATTAGGGTCGCGAAATTCCTGTAATGAACCAATCGGTGCTATGGCGGTGGCAATCTCAACCGTAGGATTAGTCAGCAGCACGTGGGCTAAGTCAAACAGCAATGCAGGTGGGGTCAGCGGCTCATCACCCTGCAAGTTCAACACCACATCCGAATTTTCAAATCCAAGACGTCTGACCAACTCAGCGACTCGGTCGGTCCCAGACTCGCACGCGTTTGATGTCAATTCGCAATCGGCTCCAAATGCTCGCGCTGCCGCTTGTATACGCTCATCATCGGTCGCGACAGTCACCGAAGTTGCGCCGCTGTCACGCGCACACTCCCAGACCCATTGCAGCAACGACTTCCCTTCTATGCTCAGCAAGGGCTTGCCCGGTAACCGCGTAGCTGCAAACCGCGCTGGGATCACTACATGGAACATAAGGGATCGTCTGGACTCAAAGTACGCGCATCCTCCGGCAACATCACCGGAATCCCATCCGTCACAGGGTATGCTAATCGATCACCACGACACACCAACTGCAGGTCGTCTCCACTACCGACTAGTCGTAATTTACCCTTGCAAATCGGGCACACTAATATTTCTAACAATCGCTTATCCATAGAAGTCTCGCTCTTTCAAGAGTTGTGCAGCGCAATTTTTCGCATTACCGTATCTAGCAGGGTACTAGACTCTATAGCGTTAAAACAGGCATCCACTGGGATTTGCCAATGACGTTCATCGGCGATTTCCTCGCATTTTACGGCATCTTTCTCAGTCATAAACACCGGCAAGTCATCGGCAAAGACAATATCTCCGCGCCGCGGACGCGCGTGGTCGGACATCGGATGAGGGACAACATTGATACCAAAAGCACGCAAAAGCTTAAAAAATCTCGCGGGATTGCCAATCCCAGCGACAGCATGCACGGACTTTCCCTGAAAAGAATATAGATCCACGGATTTTTTACTCAACACTCCGATCGCGCTAGAAGCCTGCAAATGCATACTAACCGCACCCGCCACACCAGCTTCCACACCAGCTTCCACACCATTAACCACCACCACGTCCACGATCTGCATTCGCTCTACTGGCTCACGTAACGGTCCCGCCGGCAAAAGCCAACCATTACCAAAGCGCCGCTCGCCGTCGATTACTAATATTTCACAATCACGCGCTAACGCATAGTGCTGCAAGCCATCGTCGCTGATTACCACATCACAACCTGCCGCAACCAATAATTGCGCGGCAGCGGGGCGATTACGCCCGACCGCTACCGGAGCGGAGGTGTGGCGCGCCAATAACAGTGGCTCATCGCCTTCCATGTTAGCGTCGTCACCAGGTAATACCAGATGCGGATGCGATGCACCCTTATAGCCGCGCGTGACTACCCCGGGTTTGAAACCACGCTCCTTTAGACGTAACACGAGCCAGCAAACCAAGGGCGTTTTCCCTGTACCACCAACGCTTAAATTGCCCACCACAATCACTGGTATGGAGACTTGCGTGGTCTTGCGTAACCCAAACCGATACGCGGCACGCCGTAGGTGGACTAAACCCCCATATATTATCGACCATGGTATTAACCATCGGTATGTACGTTGCCCTCCGTACCAAACGCGATTAAACCAAGAGTGTATCGCCATTGAGCTATTTTTATTTTTTAGGCGTTGAACTGCATTCCGTGCAGCAGCGCATACACCCCGTTCTGCGCTAGCAATTCGCGGTGCGTTCCAGTTTCCACTATTCGCCCGTGATCTAGGACGATAATACGATCCGCACCCTCCACGGTAGACAACCGATGCGCAATCACTAAAGTCGTTCGGCCCTGCATCAGCAAGCTCAGTTCCTGTTGTACCCGTCGTTCTGACTCGTTGTCGAGCGCCGCAGTCGCCTCATCCAATATCAGAATCGGTGCGTCCTTGAGCAACGCTCGTGCAATAGAAATCCGTTGTCGTTGGCCACCCGATAGATTCAGCCCGCGATCCGCCAACGGCGTATCAAATCCTTCAGGTTGTTGGGCCACGAACTCCATCACATTGGCAGCTCGCGCAGCCGCCTCAACTTGGGCCTCAGTTTTGCCTACCGCATTAAAGGCGATATTATTGCGAATAGTATCGTTGAATAAAACCACATCCTGACTGACAAGACTGACTTGCGAGCGCAAGTCAGTCAGCGTGTAGTCGCGCACATCGAATCCGTCTACTAACACCGACCCTGCGCTCACGTCATAAAAACGTGGCACTAGACCCACTAACGAAGTTTTGCCGCTGCCAGAGCGGCCCACAATGGCCACTGTTTCACCGGGCTTCACGTGAAAACTGACTTGGTGTAATACGGCATCCTTATCACTCGAATACACAAATGAAACATTACGAAACTCAATTTCACCGCGCGCACGCGCAAGACGTCGAGTGCCCCCAGTGCCTTCTGTGGCATTATCTAACAATTCAAAAACACTCTGGCCGGCGGCAATGCCTTGCTGTAACGGGCCACTGATATTAACCAACCGACGTAACGGCGCCGGGATCATCATTAGCGCCGTTAAAAAAGCCAAAAATTCCGCCATTTGCATGCTATGTGCGAACACCTGCCGTATTGCCACATACAACACGCTGGCTAGTCCAATAGAGGCAATACACTGCACCACCGGGTTACTAATGGATTTAGCACGCAACAATTTCATATTCGAAGCGCGGTTCATTTCGTTGACTTGTTCAAATCGATGAATTTGGTGATCTTCAGCATTGAAAATCTTGATTAACCGATGTGCATCAATGGCCTCTTTTGCCACTCGCGTAATATCACCCATTGAATTCTGAATACGGGCGCTGTAGCGCCTAAAGCTACGATTGGCTATTTGCATCAACCAGGCGATAAGCGGCGCAGCCGCAATGCTGTATAAAGCTAATTGCCAATTCAGATAGAACAAACTTCCCAACAACACCACAATTGTCAGGCTATCCCGAATCAACGAAATTGACGCATTGGTGGCTGCGTCCGCCACCAGTTCTATATTGTATGTGAGCTTGGATAACAAATGCCCTGATTGTTGGCCGTCAAGATAGGCGGTAGGGAGGCGTAGGTAATGAGAAAACACATCTTGGCGCAATCCTTTGATCACTTGCCGCCCTACCCATCCCGGAAAATAGTTAGACACGTAATCACCAATACCGCGGAATGCAAACAGCACCACAACACCTATGGGTATATCCCAAAGAATGCTCGGGTTTCGCTTGATAAATGCGCCGTTTAAAAATTCCCTTACGAAGAATGCCAGCGCACCTTCAGTCGCTGCAAACAACACCATGCCCAATACACCAATCAGAAACACGCCCAAGTACGGTCTGGCATAGCGTAACAGTCGCCGATAAATTGACCACGAATCAACCTCACTCAAGGGCTGGATTCCGGGTGAATTGTGGCAATGTTGAGCTGCGCAAATCCTAAACGACCCGCGACATCCATAGCCGTCACTACCGCCTGATGAGTCGAGCGCGCATCCGCACGAATAGTGACAGGTCCACGACTGGTACCCGCCTCCTTTAGCAAAGCCGCACGTAAGGTATCTGCGCTGGCATTGATGAGTGTGCGCTCATTAACGCGATAACCTCCCTCAGCGGTTACGGTAATTATCAAAGGCTCACTCGAACCACGTGGTAGCGGAATTTCACTAGCCTGCGGCAATTGAACCTTGACGCGACCTTCCTGTTGAAAAGTAGTCGACACCATAAAAAATACCAATAAAACCAGCAGCACATCGATAAGCGAAATCAAATTGATCTCTGGATCTTCACGGTGGCGTGGACGCAAATTCACGACTTAAGCGCTCGAATGGGCTTGGCCGCGCTCATCCAATGCATCAACCAACTTCATGGCTTCTTTTTCCATACGAACCACAAGACGCTCGACCTTGCCACGCAAAAACCGATAGGCGATCAACGAGGGAATAGCCACCGTAAGCCCAGCCGCCGTCGTTATAAGCGCTTCACCAATGCCACCGGATAGAATCCGCGGATCACCGATTCCATTGGCTGTAATTGCGTTGAAGGCATGAATAATTCCGGCAACGGTGCCTAACAATCCCAGCAACGGGGAGACTGCTGCAATAGTGCCTAAGGAATTGAGAAAGCGCTCTAGTTCATGCACCACATGCCGGCCGCCGTCCTCCAAACGCTCGACCATCAAAGCCCGCGGCCGATTACGGTTAACAAGACCGATCGCCAATAATTTACCCAGCGGAGAGTTTCGCTCCAACGCTTGGATTAGCTTGTCGTTGAGTTGATCTGCTTCGATCCAATTCCATACCTTCTGTGCGAGCTCACGCGGAATCACACGGCTACTCTGCAAAGTCCATAGACGCTCTAGAATGATTGCCACGGAGGCAATAGAGCACAAAATAATCGGCCACATGAAGCCGCCGCCTGCGCGGATAATCTCCCACATGGGTGTCCTCGCTCTTAAGTCTTAATTGGTTATGACATGATACTTGAGCGTTGACTGTTGAGACAGTCTCATTAGTGAGGCTCATGACGTTGTATGATAGGAAAAATGCAGCACTGGCTAAATAAAATCACCCCAAACCGCGAAACCCTGGAGAAACACCGCTTACTAAAGCCTTTTACAGCTTTTTTTAACTATCCAACCTGCTGGACTTTTCACCGTCGCAGCGTTATTCGAGCATTCTCGGTCGGATTATTGATCGCTTTTATCCCGCCAATACCATTATTACCCGTACATCTGCTGGTAGGTGCCCTGTGCGGCATCGTATTTCGCCTCAACCTACCGGTTCTATTCGCCACTGTATTTATCAGCAATCCGTTTACCTGGTTACCACAATTGATCGGCTCCATCTGGGTAGGGGCCAGGCTTCTTGGAATAGATTTAACGCCACTCCTAAATGAGCTCAGCCATCGAACTATCTGGGCACATCTAAATCAACTATGGGCACCGTTGTTTCTAGGAGCATTAGTATTGGGACTTACCGCCGCCGCTTTAGGATATTTACTAGCTAACTGCCTATGGCGCGTCCGGGTTAGCTACCAATGGCGTCGACGGCAACAAAAGCGGCGCTAATGGCGCTCAATCAAAACGCCATCCACCAGCGTTAAAACCCGATCCAAGCGAGCCGCCAACCGCTCATCATGAGTCACAATTACCAAACTAGTCTGTAATTCACGATTCAGTTCTAACATGAGTTCGAACACCTGAGCCGCATTGACGCCGTCTAAATTACCGGTCGGCTCGTCGGCGAGCACTAATTGAGGCCGAGTTACCAGTGCACGCGCCACTGCAGCTCGCTGACGCTCGCCGCCGGAGAGCTGCGAAGGACGATGTAGAAGTCGCTGCCCCAATCCGACTCGCGACAAGATGCTGGCCGCCGCATCGCGCGCGCGCTGCGATGACATTCGTCTGACTAACAAAGGCATCGCTACATTCTCAAGTGCAGTGAATTCTGGCAACAAGTGGTGAAATTGATACACAAATCCAACCGCCAAATTGCGCAAAGTCCCACGTTCGGTATCATTCATTTGATTCATCGCGGTGCCCGCAATTGTAACGCCACCTCGCGTCGTCAAGTCTAGTCCGCCTAGCACTTGTAATAGCGTGGTTTTCCCGGAGCCTGAAGCCCCGACAATAGCAATTCTTTCTCCGCTATAGACCCGAATAGATGCGCCTCGCAATACCTGCAAAGTAACGCCACCCTGCACAAATTCTTTGACCAAGTCAGAACCCTCAAGCACTATCTTACGGGCTGACACATTATTTTCCTCAGTCATTACGCAAAGACTCCGCCGGCATTAAACGCGCCGCACGCCACGCCGGGTACAGGGTAGAAATACAAGCCAACACCAGTGCGACTCCACAAATCTGCAATACATCTCTGAGTCTTACATGCGCGGGCAAATCACTCATAAAATACACGCGCGCGTCCAAGAACTTAAAGCCCAGCAGATGTTCCAATCCGTGTACTAGGTCTTGCAAATTTTCCGCGAGCAGAACTCCCAAAACTACACCCAAGACGATCCCTAACACGCCGATTAAACTCCCTTGCACCACAAAAACCGACAAAATACTACGTGCGGAGGCGCCGAAGGTACGCAAAATAGCAATATCACGGCGCTTATCCTTCACCACCATAACCATAGTTGAAATAATATTAAAAGCTGCAACGCCTATCACTAACGACAAGATCACGAAGAGAATACGCTTAGTAATCTCAATAGATCGGAAAAAATTTACATGTTGGTGGGTCCAATCTTCAACATAAAAACCGCCCCCTAGAGCAATAGCCGCGGCGCGAACCAGGCGTGGTGCTGCATAAAGGTCAGCGAGCTTCAAACGGATACCGGTAACCTCATCTCCCATGCGCAATAGTTTTGCAGCATCCGACATGGCCACTAGAACAATTCGTTTGTCATACTCATACATTCCCACCGAAAGAATCCCGGCAACATAAAAACTTCGCATGCGCGGCAGTACACCAATCGGCGTGACATTCCCTTGCGCTACCATCACCACCACATGATCGCCAACGCCCACGTGCAGTTCTTCTGCCAAGGCTTTACCCAATATAGCGCGATAAGAACCGACCACTAAATTACTTAGATGCCCACTTGCCAAGTGCTGCTCTAAATTCGATACCTGCATCTCGCGCGGAGGGTCTATGCCGCGAAGTAATATCCCGGCAGACTGGTCCCCATGTGTAATCATGCCCTGCTCTTCAATGTAGGGTGCCGCGTTAACAACCCCTGGAAAGCGCGCCAACTTATCCACTTGCGCTTGCCAATTACCGATATGCCCCTCAAGACCTGAGATTGTGGCATGAGCGGTCAAGCCTAAAATTCGCGTCCGCAATTCTTCTTCAAATCCATTCATTACCGACAAAACCACGATGAGCACCGCAACACCCAGAGCAAGGCCCGCAATTGCAATCCCGGCAATCAATGATACAAAACCACGACGCGGGGCGGCGCGCAGATAGCGAAGGCCGATAAATCCCTCATACCAATATTTCATTAGTCGTACCGCAGAGCTTCAGCGGGCTGGGTCTTTGCTGCCTGGAATGCGGGGTATATGGTGGCAAAAAAAGATAGCAGCAGCGCTAGCGTCGCAATCTGCACAACATCAGCAGCGTGAGTTTCACTAGGAATACCGGAGATGTAATACACATCCGGATCCATGATATGAAACCTAAATGTGTGTTCGAGGAAAGGCACAATCACGTCGACGTTGAGCGCCAATCCTAATCCTAATGCAACGCCAATAGCGGTCCCCAGCCAACCAATCAACACCCCCTGAGTCATGAATACCGCAATGACGCCGCGCGGACTTAAACCCAAGGTGCGCAAGATAGCAATATCGGTGCGCTTATCGCTAACCACCATGACCAAGGTCGCCACAATATTAAATACGGCAACCGCCACAATCAGCATCAATATTAGCTCCATCATGGTCTTTTCAATGCGGATCGCCCGAAAATAGGCCTCGTTTTCCTGGGTCCAATCTTGTACGCGTAACGGCGCGTACAGCCGCTGCGCGGCTGTACGCGCCAACAAAGGTGCATTCAATACATCATCAAATTTTAAACGAATGCCGGTAGGACCTAAAAGGCCGCGAAATGCTTCAGCGTCGTGTAAATTAACGAGTGCCAACACACTATCGTGATCTTGAATACCCACTTCAAAAATCCCCGCGACATCAAAATTTTGGAGGCGCGGCGTGGATCCGAAGCCCGGAATCATGACGGTCAACGAATCCCCCACACCGACCTGCAGTTGATAGGCGAGCATTCGGCCCAGAATAATGCGATTAGATCCCGCCGTAAGGTCGGATAACTTACCTTCGCGCATAGCATCGGCAATGGACGATACTCGTCCTTCTAGGGTCGGGTCGATCCCGCGCACAACCGCTCCGCTCATCGAAGGAAGGTGAGTTAACATAGCATCAGTGTCCAGAAACGGTGCGGCGCCTATTAGCCCCTTAGAGCCGCGTATATGCTCCATTTGTTCCTGCCAGTTTGGGATAACCTTTCCAGCATTGTCGAGTTTGGCGTGCGCCGAAAGGCTCAGCAGCCGAGAACGTAATTCTGACTCGAAGCCATTCATGACCGATAAAACCGTAATAACCGCCGCAACCCCCATTGCGACGCCAAGTAGCGACACCCAGGTGATAAAAGACACAAAAAAACTATGTTCGCGCGCCACCGAATAGCGTAAACCGACGAAAATTGGCAAAGGTTGAAACATGCGCGGCGATTAAACCACAGCTGATAAAATGCGGCGATGGTATAGTTTAAGGAGAGGTGCACTATGAAAATCCCGAGCCTGTTGATAGTCACGATATTTCTCACAAACTGGACTTGCGCCGAAACGATAGTGATACCGGGGGGCATTGCGATCAAGGAATCCAGCGTGGTAACCCCGGAGCGCGGCATGTCGATGGACCAAGTCGCAGCCAAATTCGGCATCCCGGTCTCCAAGATTCCCGCAGTCGGCGTACCGCCGATCAGCCGCTGGGAGTATGCGGGATTCACTGTGTATTTCGAGTCCGATCACGTGCTGCACACCGTAGTGGCGAACTCCTAGCTAAAATCACGTAAAATCTTAAAAATTAGTGATTTACCAGCCCACCGAGACTTAAAGTCGCGGCGGGCATTTTTTTCTAAAAGTTTGACCCTACACCGCAATGCCGCTATTAAACCCTACCCTACCCAATGCCAACGACCGCAGCGTCAAATGGGGAAAAGCTTATGGTGCGGCGGCATCCCTCGCCATCGCAGAAGCCGCAGTAGACGCCTCAGGCCCGCTGATTGTTATCGCGGAAAACACCCGCCAGGCCGAATCCTTAAGCGATGAGATCAGCTTTTTTGCGCCGACCTTGCTCAACGTCAGAGTGTTTCCAGACCTTGAAACACTACCTTACGATAATTTTTCGGCACACCCAGATATTATTTCAGCCCGACTGGCAACCTTAGCTGAGCTACCTCGGGCTAGGCAAGGCGTCTGGCTAATCGCTATCGATACGCTGATGCAACGCCTGGTACCGCGCAGCTATGTCGAAGCTTATTCCCTCAAAGTGCATGTCGGTGAATCGCTGGACTTAGAAGTACTCAAAAACCAATTGGTTATGGCCGGGTACGCGGCGGTCACCCAAGTCGTGGCGCATGGCGAATTTGCCGTTCGCGGCTCACTTATTGACGTCTTTCCCATGGGTTCGGAACGCCCCTACAGAATTGACCTACTGGATAGTGACGTCGATAGCATTCGCTATTTCGACATCGATACGCAACGTTCGGGCGACAAAATTGACCGTATTGAATTATTACCAGCACGCGAAACACCGTTAAATCCCGACTCCATACGAGAATTTCGCCGTCGTTATCGACTACGTTTCAGCGGCGACTTATCGGAACAATTCATCTACCGTGATGTTACGCAAGGCTTAAGCCCTGGCGGCATTGAGTACTTCCTGCCATTATTTTTCGAGCGCACCTCGCATTTATTTGAATACTTACCCCCCAATAGCCTATTGCTAGAAATGTATGGTGCAACCCAGTCAGTAACGGCTCTGTGGAATGAAATTAATTCGCGCCACGAGCAACTTCGACATGACCGACAACGACCTATTCTAGATCCGGCCGAACTGTACCTACCGCCGCTTGAGTTTACGGAACAATTCTCTGCGTGGCCGAAAATTCAATTGCAAGCGCATGAATGGCCGCCAGGAACCCCAGGCCCCACTTATCATTTCGCCAGTAGCACTGCATCGAAAGTACGTATCGATTCACGCGCTGAATCCCCGGCCGCAGAATTGATTACCTACCTTAAGGCATCCCCTGCCCGGGTATTGATTGCCGCCGAATCAGCAGGGCGGCGCGAGCTACTACTAGAGCTTCTGCGAAAGTGTGACGTTCAAGTCAAGATTTTCGAGAATTTTGCGGCTTTCTTAAACAGCAATTTAAAATTGGGTATTACCGTATCCGCCGCAGTTTCAAGCCTGCGCTTAGAAATTCCTGCACTCGAAATCTTAACCGAATCGCAACTCTTTGGGGATCGGGCGCGTCAGGAACGCAGACGTCGCCGCGCTGATCGCGATCCCGCCAAGATTCTAAAGGAACTAACGGATCTGTCCATAGGTGCCCCGGTAGTCCACGAAGCCTACGGTGTCGGGCGCTATGTCGGCTTAACTACCATGGACGTAGCCGGGTATACCGGTGAATTTCTAGTACTTGAATATGCGCATGGCGACAAACTTTACGTTCCGGTTCAAGCCCTACACCTCGTATCACGCTACACGGGCGCGCCGGCTGAAACGGCCCCCCTGCACAAACTCGGCGGAGAGCAATGGCAAAAAATACGCCGCAAAGCGGCCCAGCGCATTCGCGACGTCGCCGCCGAATTACTGGATCTTTATTCACGCCGCGCAGCCCGTCAAGGCACTAAACTCTGGGCAGGAGAGACTGAGTATCGCGCCTTCCAAGCCGGTTTTCCATTTGAAGAAACTGCCGATCAAGCAACCGCCATCGAACAGGTTATCGCTGATCTAAATTCAGACAAGCCTATGGACCGAGTAATTTGCGGTGACGTGGGATTTGGCAAAACCGAAGTTGCCCTGCGCGCAGCGTTTGTTGCGGTACAGGCCGGCAAACAAGTCGCCGTTTTGGTTCCCACGACCTTGCTTGCACAACAACATCACACCACATTCACGGACCGATTTGCCGATTGGCCGGTACGTGTCGAGAGTCTTTCGCGATTCCGTTCGAACAAAGAAGCGACCGGCATCCTCGCCGGGGTTGCCTCCGGAGTGGTCGATATCGTCATTGCCACACAACGGCTATTGCAAGGCAAAGTCAATTTTAAAGACCTTGGACTGGTAATCATAGACGAAGAGCACCGCTTTGGAGTACGTGACAAGGAGAAGCTCAAAGCACTACGCACTGAGGTTGATGTCTTGACTCTAACCGCGACGCCAATTCCCCGTACCTTAAATATGGCGATGGGCGGTCTACGCGATTTATCGCTCATTACCACACCGCCCGCTGAACGATTGGCTGTTAAGACCTTTGTACTTGAATGGAACGAAACCATTGTCAGAGAGGCCGCGTTACGTGAAATTCGCCGCGGCGGTCAAATTTATTACGTGCATAATGCGGTCGAAACTATTGAGAAAACCGCCCAAGCAATTCGCGAACTAGTCCCTGAGGCGAACGTAGCGGTGGGACACGGCCAAATGCGCGAACGGGAATTGGAGCAACTTATGCTTGATTTCTATCATCGTCGCTTCAATGTATTGGTCTGCACTACAATTATTGAGAGTGGGATTGACGTCCCCACGGCGAATACCATTATTATTGATCGTGCTGATCGTTTTGGTCTGGCGCAAATACATCAGTTACGCGGGCGCGTCGGCAGGTCGCATCATCGTGCCTACGCTTATCTAATCACCCCGCCCCGTAAAGCCATGACCGCCGATGCAGTCAAGCGCTTAGAGGCTTTAGAATCGCTGGAAGAGCTAGGGGCCGGGTTTACCCTTGCGACTCATGATCTTGAAATACGTGGCGCGGGCGAATTACTCGGCGACGAACAAAGCGGCCAAATCAACGAAATAGGCTATAACCTTTACATGGAGCTCCTCGACCGAGCCGTCACGGCCCTAAAAGCCGGTAAGCAGGCTGATTTAGACAAACCAATCGATGCTGGCCCCGAGGTTGAGTTGCATTTGCCGGCACTGATTCCAGCGGACTACGTTCCTGACGTACATTTGCGATTAGTCCTCTACAAACGCATCGCCGGCGTAGAATCCCGCGAAGAGCTCGACGACCTCAAAGTTGAATTAGTAGACCGTTTCGGGCCCTTAACCGACCCCGCCAAGTCGCTATTTCGCACACGGGAAATAAAATTGCGTGCGCAGGAGTTAGGAATTTGTAAAATCGACGCGGGTGCCAGCAGCGGTTACTTCGTATTTGCGGAAGACAACAAAATCAACGCGAAGCACATACTCACATTGATCCAAGGACGGCCTAAAGAATATCGTCTAGAGGGGCCGCTCAAACTACGTTTCACGCATGACGCCCGCATCGACGAGAAATTATTTGCTCGCGTCGAACAGCTCATGGAACAATTAGCCTGAAATCAAGCCGCTTGATTTCGTCCGGATTTCTTCGCCTTCTGCAGCTGCTGCTGCGCCTTTTCAAGCAACAGCGCCGGGCTATCATCATTACCTGGAATCATAGCCGCAACACCCACGCTCACGCTGATATAGCGTAGCACAATCGATTTCGGATGATGAATTCGCATTTCACGCACCCGATCAGCCATTAATTTACCCAGACCTAAAGCTTTTTCCGGATCCATTCCAGGCGCGAAGGCCATTAGACTTCCACCATCAATACGCGCGGTAACATCGGTGGCTCGGCGAAGACACCCGGAGACGCAGTGCGACACCCGACGAATAGTAGAATCACCCGCTGCTCGACCAAAGGTACTATTGTATAAATCTAAGGCATCAATATCGACGCTGAAAATTGCGATGCTGCGCTGTTCGCGTTGCGCGATAGCCCAATCTCGTTTTAATAATTCTTCGAGATACGGTAAGGTATATAAGCCGGTCAGGCGATCATCACGGATGGCTACTGTGGTCGGTTGATGCGCGCCACTTAACGAGTCTCGCGCATGTCGAGGATCCGATCGCAACCGCTCGCCAGCGTCTCGATGGTGTCCGACAAAATGACTCACCTTTCCCGTAGCATCGAGCAACGGCGAGACACTCATCTCGTTCCAAAAAAGCGATCCGTCTTTGCGATAATTGCGTAACAACACCCGACACGGCTCATTTATTTTGAGTGCCTCACGCAGTCTGGCCTTCGCATCTTGCTCATCATCATCAGCTTGCAAAAATCGCAAGTTTCGTCCAATCAGTTCGCTCGCGTCATAGCCCGTTAGTTTTTCAAAAGCGGGATTGACATAAACCACAGGACGTTCCGGAAGCTGCGCATCAACGAGTACCACACCCTCCGCCGATGCATCCACTAATCGCCGATACAGATCTAGATTTACCGCGCTCATGATCTACCGTCCAATTCCAAGGGTGGCGGTGCCGACAGACTTGCAATAAGGTTCACCGCTTCTTGCCACTGAATAGTACTCGCAATATTCGAGTGTGGTTCTCCCCGCGCACGCATTCTCACTAAGCGCGCCTGCGACGCAGGATTAACTTCGGGTTTAAAATTATCGAGCACTGCGTGCACTGATTTTCGATCGTTACACACCGGCAATACGTCACAACCGGCTGCATAGGCCAGCTGTGCACGCGCTGGTGCATCACCAAAGGTAGCCACTCCGGCCATACTTAAGTCATCAGCAAATATGCAGCCGTGGAAGTTCAAGTCGCGCCTCAAAATGGCACTAAGCCAGCGCGGCGATAGACTGGCAGGTAGCGCATCGATCTGCGGAAATACAACATGCGAGACCAGCACGCCAGATAATTGATTATCAATTAGCAAACGATAAGGGCGAATATCCTCCTCTAAATCCACAAAACTTCGACGGTCAACGGGTAAGGCTACATGTGAGTCCGCCACTACCGCTCCATGACCGGGGAAATGTTTGGCGGTAGCGGCCATGCCTGCCTCACGCATGCCTCCCATATAGGCAACCGCTAATGCCCCTACCGCTTCGGGGTCGCGATGCAAGGCCCGGTCGCCAATGACTTCACTTGATCCGTAATCAAGATCTACACAGGGAGCGAAACTAAAGTCCACGCCCACGCGGCGTAGCTCAATGGCCATCAGCCAACCCGCAACCGCCGCCGTATTCAGTGACTCACGCCGCTCGATAGCAATTCGCCGCCCCAACAGACGCGCGGCAGGAAGCCGCGTGAACTCTTCGCGAAAGCGTTGGACTCGCCCGCCCTCGTGGTCAACCGCAATCAACAACGCAGGAGTTCGCAGCGCACGAATCTCAGCCACTAGCGCATTGAGCTGGGGAAGATCTTGGTAATTTCGACTAAACAATAGGACGCTACCCACCAATGGATGGCGTAGTACCTCCCTATCCTCAATACTGAGCGTAGTACCCGCTACATCCACCATCAACGGGCCCAAACTCACGCTCCGGCCTCAAATACCGCAATTGACTCAACATGTGCCGTATGCGGAAACATATCCATTACCCCCGCGCCTAAGAGCTTAAATCCATGGTTTCCAACCAGGATCCCGGCATCTCGTGCCAAACTCCCGGGATGACAAGAAATATACACGACCCGACGGGGACGCCACTGCGACATATGTCCCAAGATTTCCATGGCACCGGCTCGGGGTGGGTCCAAAAGCACCAAATCATAGCGCTGGGTGACCCAATTCCCGCAGCTTACGGGTTCAAACAAGTTATCCGTATAGAAACTAGCGTTATTAATCCCATTCTGCGCAGCATTAATGCCAGCCTTCTGCACCAATCCAGCATCACCTTCGACGCCCACCGCCTCCAGGCAGCGGCGCGCGAGCGGCAGCGTAAAATTTCCTAAGCCACAAAACAGATCGAGAATCACATCTTTGGGGGTAGGCTGCAGAAGTGACTCTGCCGCCGCCACTAATGCAAAATTAATTTCACGATTGATTTGGATAAAATCCACTGGCCCGAACTCTATAGTCGTAGGAATCGCGCCCAATCGGTAACGCAGAGGCGGATAACTACTACGCAGAGGTCGAATACTATCCAGACCCGCGCTCTGCAAAAATATCTGTGCACCCAGCTTTTCACCAAATGCCGCAAGCTTCTCTAAGTCGGCCGCATCGGGCGCCGCCATCACTCGAAATACCAGCGCTCGCTCTTGATCACCAACAGCAACCTCCACCTGCGGAATTTGTTCGCGGACACTTAAGGTTTCCACTAGTGCAGCCAAATCCCGAGGCAACATCGCAAACGGCTCACTCAATATTTCACAACGCTGCACATCCGCGATATAAGGCTTTTCTCTTTCTCGAAATCCCGCTAGTACGCGCGCTTTTTTATGCACGTATTTCACTCCGATACGCGCTCGCCGTCGATACGCCCAGTGCGGACCACACACGGCGGGAAGCACAGTCTCAGGGTTAACCCGGCCGATACGTTCGAGGCTATCCAGCAGCTGCCGCTGTTTGGCAGCAAGCTGCGCAGCCGGTGCCATATGTTGCAGCGAGCAACCACCACAAACACCAAAATGCGCA
>JAYVYN010000228.1:0-5186 GCA_043784265.1 Gammaproteobacteria bacterium
TTGAACCTATAAAAGGCGTAAAAATACGGATTAGCGCGTAGCTTAAGACGGCGGCCACGCCTAAAGCGAATACGCGAGGATAAAAAGTTGATTTGGCGATCATGCGCTAATGCTAGCACTCAGCGACGGGATTTTTACAAGCACGTACGCGCGCCGAGCGTGACGCAAGACATAGGTACCCACGATAGTCAGGTAGCCCAGCAAGCTCTTGATTGGGGGCACCTGGGTGGTGGCAAGATAATAATCTGGAACAAGCACAATCTAACTGACAAACCAATTCGCAACGGCAGGCGCAACTCAGGCACCGTATTATCGATTGGCGGTACATATGATACGCAACCGTTATCGCTAAAGTAGTCACGAGAACAACCTTCGGTATCGCTTGTTGATACTCGAATAGGGGCGTATTCAACCGCTATGGGTCTGCGGGTGAGATTGCTCGCGCGTCACGAGTGGGCTGTTTGCTCGCAGATGAACTGGGATTGACGATTAGGTCGTGATCACATAAGTTGATCACAATTAAAAATTGTAACTAGCCGGTTTGTGGATCTGAGTAGGCACGTTAACGAGGAATATCAATGCGAGATTTGGTCAAATTGCACATAGACGGTATCTGGCGTGATGGCGAACGCGATCAGCAAATCGACATCATTGACCCTGCAACTGAAAAAATCATCGGTAGGGTGGCCATGGCCTCGACGCGCGATGTCGAAGATGCCTTAACAGCGGCGCAACGCGGGTTTTTCGCCTGGCGCGATCTGGCTGTCGCGGAGCGCAGTAAAATGATTGCTCAGATCGGGCAACTTTTGCGTACGCGGGTGGATGTTATTAGCCGGGATTTGACGCTGGAACAGGGTAAGACCCTCGCTCAGGCCAGGGGCGAGGTGCTCGCGACAGCCGATTATTTTACCGATCTTGCTCAGATCACGACCCAAGTGTTTGGCAGGATCGTCCCGCATGGCGGCCAAGGGGTCACTCGATCGGTCACTTACGAACCGATCGGACCGATCTTCGCGGTTTCGCCATGGAATCTCCCCGCCATGATGCCAGGACGTAAAATTGCCAATAGTCTCGCAGCGGGATGTTCCATTATTGTGAAGCCCGCCAAAGAGACGCCAATCACGGCCGCCGCGATCGCTCAGTGCTGTGCGGACGCCGGCGTACCGCCGGGGGTTGTAAATGTGGTGACCGGAGACTCGTCCAGGTTGTCAACGCTGATTATCGCTTCGCCGATTATTCGCAAGGTGTCGTTCACGGGGTCTACCGACATCGGCAAGCAACTCGCTCAACTTGCGGGCGCTCACATGAAGAAAACCACCATGGAACTCGGGGGTCATGCGCCCGTGATTGTGATGGACGATGTCGATGTACCCGCGGTGGTCGAAGCTGCCGTAATTGCGCGATACTCGAATGCCGGCCAGTCGTGCATTGCGCCGACGCGATTTTTTGTACATGAGAGCATTTATCAGAATTTCGCCGCATTGTTCACGGAGCGTGTTCGTGATTTGCGAGTGGGCAATGGGTTGGATCCCCAAGTGCAGATGGGCCCGTTAGTGAGTGCGCGGCGTGTACTTTTCATGAATGAATTGGTCAGCGACGCCGTTCAGAAAGGCGCAAAGCTGTTGGCAGGCGGCGCGCGCATTGGCGCAGTCGGTCATTTCTTTGCCCCCACCGTGCTCGCCGGTGTAACGGATGCGGCCGCGATCATGACTCAGGAGCCGTTTGGTCCAGTAACTCCTGTGGTTGCGTTTAGAGACGTCGAGGCAGTTATTGCGCGCGCCAATGAAACGCCATACGGGTTGGCCGCGTATGTGTTCTCCTCTGATCTCGAACTTGCTGCGCGAATGGTGGCTCGAATCGGGGCCGGCATGGTTGGGATCAATTCATTCTCGGCTGCGCATCCTAGCGTGCCATTCGGTGGAGTTAAAGACAGTGGTATCGGCCGTGAGGGCACGCTGGACGGAGTGCTCGAATCGCTGGTGACCAAATCCATCAGCGTGGGTCATTGCGGGCGTGCCCAGAAACCTGATCGCGTTTCGAATCCCGTCACGAAGTCGTTGTCGGCCTGATCCTCGCCACACACTAACCACAGGGGCAAGCGTGAGTAGTTCAGCAGCGGATAGCGCAGGGTGAGCAACGCCTGCGCAGGTGATGCGGGATGTCTGCTATAGAGCGAACTTGCCGGGAAGTAGCGAATGACATAGATACTCGGCGTTTTTGCTCCATTGCTATGTATGGTGTACCTCACTTCACTGCCGATGATGATGACGCTGCCGGCGTGCATTTCCGCTGACCCGGTTTGGCAAGTCTCTTGATACTCGATATAGGTGCGCTCGTTTGCGGCGCCATCAAAATAGACAAATGCAGTAACGCCGGCCAAAGGTTCGACCGGAAAGCGATGCGCTTCGCTTTTTAGCAATTTATCTTCCTTGCTACTCCATGGGCTTTCCAGCCATTGGCTGTCGTACAAAATAATGTGTTGGCCCAGCATCGCCTTAAGCTGCGTGATTAAAAATGGTGCTTGGCACAGCTCAAGAAATTGCCAGCTATCGTAAACGGACGCCGCCGGGCTCCAAGGGTTGTGTAATTCGTGGTAAAGCCAAGGACGAGTTCGTTGCGGATAGTGGCGAAGTTTCTCGCGCTGTCCCTGGAGGAAAGCAATCAGTGACGCTGGACAGGTTAGCGACGAAAAGGATATCGGCGTCACGTGAAACCCGACGCTGTCGAGCCGTTCATGAATTGACGGAAACTGGTCAGGGCCGCCTCCTTCGGAAAGTCCTGCGTAATGAATACTAGTTCGGTTCGTGGTGTCGGGTGTGGCCATGCAGGCAACTCGCTCGGCGGATAAAGACAATGCTGTACTCCTTGCACGACCACTGGGTTGGCGCGCCCTGTGACATGGATCAGTCCTTTCATGCGCAAGATACTGGCACCGCGCGCGAGCAGCAAATTCTCGATCCACGCGGCGAAATCTTGCCAATCGAGCGGTTCTTCGTAGCGGATCACGAAAGTGGAATAGCGATGATCATGAGTAGACTCAGCGCGAAGAGCTGGGGTCGGTCGTGAAATTGGTGCGGTCATTGCCGTCCAACGTTGTTGAGTAAATTCGCTTTGAAGAAGTTCGCGCTGGCCAAACAGATTTTCGGGCAGCGCGCCGACGGGTTCTGGGATCATGATCGGTGCCGTAGGATTGAGTTTGCGCAACCGGCATAGTAGTTCGTCGCGCTGCGCGTCCCGCGCAAGCTCCGCTTTCGATAGAATAATTCGGTCAGCGACTACAATTTGGCCGACGCACTCCAAATGACGATCCAAATTGCCGGCGCCGAGCACCGCATCAACTACCGTGATCACAGAATGGATACTTAGCTGCCTCGATAGGCGTTCGTCGGTAAGAATGCGTTGCTGAATAGGGGCAGGGTCGGCGATGCCGCTGGTTTCCAGTACAACTCGCCGAAATGGCGGAACTTGGCCCGAACGACGTCGACTCAACAGCGACTCAAGCGCCAGCCCAAAATCATCGCCCACGCTGCAACAGATGCAGCCGGATTCCAGCAACACCACATCCTCTGTCAGGGACGACACTAACAGGTGATCTAGTCCAATCTCACCAAACTCGTTGATTAGCACCGCTGTATCCCCCATGGACGGATCAGCGAGCATGCGCCCGAGTAACGTGGTTTTGCCGCTGCCCAGAAATCCGGTCAACAGCGTGAAAGCCAATGGTAAGTGATCAGAGTCGTTCATTTTAATCAGCGCCCATTATGGCGCGAATTGACTGCTATTATAAGATCACATATTGTGATCACGAAAATAGTTACCGGGTATGAACCGAGGGGATAGGCATGAAGATCGTTGGTTGTGAGTTGTTTGTAGTTGCCTTGCCAAACCGTCGTCACCATACCTGGGCTAGCAAAATGACGGCGCGCATCGGACATCATCTCATTCTTAGGCTTGATACCGACGACGGGATTAGTGGTTGGGGTGAGGCGCCGGCTGGCATCACGTGGGGCGGTTCGCATATGCGTTATTACGGCGAATCGCCAGAGACTGTGCGACTCATTATTGATCGATACCTAGGAGAGTGCGTGATCGGTCACGACCCGCGCGATATAGCCGTTATCCACGCCGTCATGGATAAAGCAGTGAAGGGCCATCCCTATGCCAAGGCCGCCATCGACATTGCTTGTTATGACATTTCCGGCAAGGCGGCCGGCGTACCAATTTACCGGCTTTTGGGAGGTCAATTTCGCGATCGTATCGAAGTGGCTCATTCACTTGGGATTATGCCAGTTGATCAGTGTATTGATGAGGCGGTAGCGGCCGTCGCGGAGGGTGCGCGCACCATCAAGTGCAAGACCGGACTTGATCCGGTGCGTGATGTCGAGGTTGTGCGCCGCTTGCGTGAGAAATTAGGCAGCGCAATTCGCATTCGGGTCGACGGAAATGAAGGCTACAGCGACGTGTGGGAGGCCATACGGGTCACTCGGCGGCAGGAAGAGTACGATATTTTGCTTTGCGAACAACCCGTGATGGGTGCGCGCGAGCTTGGGTACGTTGCGGAGCGAATCGATACCCCGGTTATGGCGGATGAGTCGGCGTGGACCTGCCACGATCTTCTTGAGCTCTCCGAGCATAAGGCAGCAGCGTGTCTGTCCTTGTATGTGACCAAACCCGGCGGTCTTTATCGGGCCAAACAGCAGGCCGACCTCGCGGCGACGTTGAGTATGTATTGCGATATCGGCGGTTCGATCGAATCGGGCATTGGTAATGCCGCGAATCTTCATCTCGGTGCGGCAACCGCGATTGCGACACTGCCGAGCGTGTGTCCGACGTCTAAACCTGCGGGTGGCAAAGGTCCGACTATCGCGGGTTGTTATTATTTGGATGATTTAATCGTGGAGCCCTTTAAGTTTGTGGATGGAGCGGTATTGGTACCTGAAGGGCCCGGCCTTGGTATCGAAGTCGACCCAGAAAAACTCAAGAAGTATGCCGTGTCATGAAGATAGCCATTCTGGGTGCGGGCGCGGGTGGCGTGGCCGCCGCCGTTCAGTTAAAAAAAGCCGGTCATGACGTCCGGCTCTGGAATCGAAGCTCTAGCGCGCTGGAGGATATTCGTGCTGCGCGGGGCATCACACACAACGGCGTATTCGGTGCAGGATTTGTGTCGCTCGATATCGTGACGACCC
>JAYVYN010000229.1:0-7253 GCA_043784265.1 Gammaproteobacteria bacterium
ATACTCGGTGGAGGCGACGTAACCTGCTTGGCCCTCGCTGTAGCGGTACTGCTCGATGAGCGCAGCGACGAGCATGGGCATCCCCATGCTCGTTACGAATCCGACGGTCGCAAGTGCGAGACAGGAGCCGATCGCCGAGGGGCGATCAGCTAGAGAGGTCCACTGCCGAGGCGGGCCTTCTGCACCATCCACAGTCATCCTTTCGGTCATCGCGTCACACGCTCGCGTGACTGCAAATGGCCCAGCATCCGCGGATTGTCACCGCGCTAGAGGCCACCCGCGGTGGGTTACTCAAACACCACCCGCGGAAGGTAAAACGACACTACCCAGTTCGGGCGATCAACGATTTCGCTGATGCGTAAGTCGCCACAGACGCTGCACAACATGTACGCGTGCTCGGCGCTCATTCCTTGAGTCAGCCCAAGAAGATCGATCATTCCGCGCACCGCGTTTTGCGAGGCCTCCATAAGGTCGGGGCCAATCCCTGTGGTTACGTCGTACCCTTTTGCATCAAGATGCCGGCTGACGGGACGATGAGTAAGAAATCTGGGGAACCGCAAATGCCCGCCTTTGATCAAATCAATGTGTGCCGTTACGCTCATCGGCGACTCGATCGCGGTTCCGCACACTTCACCGTCTCCCTGAGCGGCATGGGGATCTCCAATTGAGAATAAGGCACCTTTCACCTTGACCGGGAGATACAGCTCTACGCCCTCGCTTAGGTCGCGGATATCCATATTTCCACCAGTGGCGTACGGTGGAATCGTACTGAAGCTACCTGATTCTGCAGGTGCAACACCGATAGTTCCGCAAAATGGCTTCAACGGTACGCGTGCCCATTTTCCATACGCGGCGGGCGTAGAAAATGTGGAATCATAAGACCAGATGTGCAGAGCTGGGCTGGGAAAGTCCTCCGCTAGTAGCCCAAAGTCTGGAAAGATTCCTGTCCAACCCCAACCGGAGGACTCGAAGCGAAGCAATGTCACTTTTAATGTATCGCCAGGTTCTGCGCCATCGACATATACGGGACCCGCGATCGGATTGACACGATTCAGATCGAGTGTCAAAAGGGTATCGGCCGTTGACAGGGCTGTGATCTGGCCACACATCGCGTCAATGTCTTTGAACTCGACAGACTCTCCCGGGGCGATAGTGATGGCAGGCGCAAGCGCTCTATCCCAGCTCAGGTGCTGTTGATGTCGGTGAATGGTGTGTGCTGTACCGGGGTTGTGCTTTGTATCATTCATGCAGGCTCTCAGTGTAATGGCGGCGGCAGTATAGGTGAACAATGTTACGTCGACGGGCGCTGCAACGACACCGGGTTAGCGGGCGCCAGGATATCTGGGTTGCCGCGGAAGCTGTCACTTGCAGGCGAGTGGCGTACTAATTGAACGATCGTCTAGTTATTGCTAGTATCCACCTGAGCGCATCATTCGTCGATGAATCATGGTTTACGCGCTCCTGCGCACAAAGACTGGACGAGGCAGCGTGGGATAGCGCGCACGCCGCGATTTCTCGTTCGCCGGGGCAGTGGTTATGTACAGTTACTTTCCGGAGGAGTTGCCGTGTTAATCCCTTCACTTGCCATCGAAAATGCTTTGCACCGGTATCGACCGGGCTGGTCCCTCGAACAGTTCTTCTACACGAACGAGGAGCTGTTCGAGTATGAGCGTCAGACATGGCTCGCGCGACAGTGGTATTTAGTCGGACATGCGAGCGAAGTGCCGCAGGTAGGCAGGTACATCGTTCGCGAACTGCTCGGCGAATCGCTGATCATCGTGCGCAGCGCGACCGACGTGGTGCGGGGATTCTTCAACGTGTGTCGGCATCGCGGTTCGCGCATCTGTCATGCTGATGGTACTGCAAGTGCGTTCACGTGCTCTTATCACGGATGGAGCTATGCGCTCGATGGGCGACTCAGGAGTGCTGCGGCACTTGTCGATAGCGCACAGAAAAGCGAACTGGGCCTTAAGCGTGTCCAGCTGCAAGAAGTTGGTGGCCTCCTATTCTGTACTTTAGATTCGAGTGCTCCGCATCTCGATGCCGCAGTGTCGTTCCTCCCGGGTCTGGAGTACCAGGGGGTACCCGGCGCGCGAATCGCCGCTCGACGGCAATATCCGACGGCCGCGAATTGGAAGCTCGTGCTCGAGAATTTCCTGGAATGCTATCACTGTCTGCCGGCTCATCCGCAGTATTCGGCCTTGATGGGGCACGTAAAAAGATACGCGATTGATTCAGGGGCGCTGGCAGCACAGTGGAACCGCGAAGTCGATACGTGGGTTCGCACGGAGGCGGTCAGTGATTTTCCAGGCGCTGTATTCGAAACCGAAGAAGCGGAATGGGGAATGGCGGAAATTACGCGTTTTCCGATCGGCTCGGGACGCAAAACTCAGTCCGAGGACGGAGAGCCGGTCGCGCCATTGATGGGCCGCTACCCTCGATACGATGGCGGCGTAGCGCATTTTGGCGTACCACCGTTCGCTTATTTCTTTGGGCTTAACGACCACGCAGTGCTGTTTCAATTCTTACCACGCGCTGCCGAGTACACGGACGTCACGGTTACCTGGCTGGTCGACGAAGCGGCGTCGCCAGATGTCGTCGATGTCGAGCGCATGGTCTGGCTGTGGGATGTCACCACGGTGCAAGATAAATCTATCATCGAGGCGAATGCTGCGGGAGTTCGTTCGCGCGCGTATGAACCGGGCCAGTATTCGAAGCTTGAGCAGTGGGGCGTCCCCGTGATCACGCAGTATATAGCGGAGTTGCGCGCGCAATCCGTTGCCTGCGCCTGACGGACGTCGAGCTAGCAACAGCGCAGTCTCGCGGCATGCACAATTCACAGGAAAGCGGATGTACTAATAGTGATTTAAGACCAAAAAACGTATTTTTAATAAAAAAAGCTGCCTAACTTGCCCACCAAAAAAGCGGCGTGCTTGCCGCGTATTCAAATTTAAGGGGATGGTGAATGAAATCAAATTCGAGACTAACTTACGCGATTGCCGCGATATTGAGCGGCTCATCCTCAGATTTAGCCTATGCGGCGCTCGCATTCAATGTCGATCCAGGCTCAGGAGAGATCCAGGCGATCACCGTAACCGCGCAGCGACGGACGGAAAACCTGCAAAACGTACCGATTACGATTCAGGCGCTCACGGCGGAAACGTTGACCCAATTGAACGTACAGACCTTCGATGATTTCGTAAAGTACTTACCGAACGTGACGGCGGCGAGCAACGGACCTGGGCAGGGCAACATATACATGCGCGGCCTTAGTACCGGTGGGATCGGCAATCAAGGCAGTGGCGTTGTCGGCGGCTTCCCCAACGTTGCGATCTATCTCGACGAACAATCCGGGCAGGTTCCCGGCCGTAACCTCGACGTCTATGCCGCGGATCTAGAGCGCATCGAGGTACTCGAAGGCCCGCAGGGCACGCTATTCGGTGCCGGCGCGCAGGCAGGTGTGCTGCGATACATCACCAACAAGCCGAAACTCGACGTGACCGAAGCTGCGTTGGACGCTGGTTATGCGTACACGAGTCATGGAGATCCCAGCAGCAGCGCCACGGGCGTGATCAATCTGCCGCTAATCCCCGACACGTTGGCGGTACGCGCAGTTGTGTATAACGATTCACGGGGCGGTTACATCAATAACGTGCCGGGAACGTTTGTGCGCAGCGGCACCGATCCGGGAATTCACTATGCGAATTACACCAACAACATTCCGAGCTACACCTCAACGGTAAGTAACGTCAATAATAATCATCTCGTAGCGAACGCTATTAATCCGCTCACGTATCAGGGGCTTCGTCTTTCAGCGTTCTACAAGTTCAACGAAAATTGGAATGCGTTGATCGCACAGTCCTACCAGGATATGAATGCGCAGGGGGTATTTTATGACACGCCGCGCTCTTCTGGTCCTGCCGTCGCGCCGAACCCAGGCGGCCCAGTATCGAAGGCGCTGCCCGATTTGTCGGTGCAGCTTTATAATCCCTCGTATAACAAGGACCGCTTCGAGAATACGTCACTGACAATCGACGGTCGTTTAGGCGCTCTTAAACTGGTTTACAGTGGTGCATACCTCGCTCGCCACGTCGAACAGAGCCAAGACTATACAAATTACGCGCGCGGTGTCTATGCCAATTACTATCAATGCGTGGCAGGCGCGAACGGTACGCCCGGGCAGTGCTACTCGCCCAGTACTGCGTGGCATGATGCCGAAAAGGATACGCACGACAGCCAAGAGCTACGCTTGAGCACTCCAGACGACTGGCGGATGCGTGGCATCGGCGGACTGTTCTGGGAAGACTATCAGATCCATGAGCAGGCGAATTGGCTGTACAAAACCGCACCCGGTTTTGCGCCGCTCAGTCCGCCTCCCGGAGCGACCTCGAACGACCCGAACGTGCGCAACGACAATACCGCGTTTTATGACGACATCACCCGCGGTTACACGCAGAAAGCGCTGTTCGGGTCTGCCGATTTCGACATTGTCCCGAAGAGACTGACGATTACGGTCGGTACGCGCTACTACAAATTCGACAACTCCGAGGTCGGTAGTTCGGGGGGCAGCTTTGGCTGCTATGTCGGATACACAACGACGACGCCGTGCACTAGCGCTAGCTATCAGGCCAATCTCAATGCCGAGAATCTTCATAGTTCGTACTCGGGCTTCAAGAGTCGCGCCAACTTGAGCTGGAAGGTTACGGATGACGCGATGGTGTACTTCACTTGGTCACAAGGCTTTCGACCGGGCGGGTTCAATCCTGCCTCAAAAACTGTACTTAACGGCACGTTTGCCGTTCCTCTCAACTTTGCTCCCGATACGCTGACCAACAATGAGCTGGGTTGGAAGACGGAGTGGTTTGATCGCCGCCTCATGTTCAACGGCGCGATGTATCAAGAAGACTGGAAGAATGTTCAGGTGCAATTCTTCGATCCGCAGGCTGGACTTAGCAATCTAACCTTTACGACCAATGGGCCCCAGTATCGGGTACGAGGGGTGGAAACACAGATCGTCGCTCGTGTGACGCAAGGGCTGACGCTCACGGGTGCCGCCTCCTGGAACAGCAGCAATCAGACCAATTCCCCCTATCTGATCGGACTGAACGGACAACCGATCACCTCGATCTCCAATGCTTACGGAGCACTTAACAGCCCACTTGCGCAGTCGCCGCCGTTCCAGGGAAATTTGCGCGTGCGCCATGAGTTCAGTATGAGCGACTATCACGCGTTTTGGCAGATAGGCGGGGTCCATCAGGCGCACTCATATTCCGCCACGGGGCACATTCAGACTTTCGAGCAGCCTGGCTTCACCACCTATGACGCATCGTTGGGGGTTGCAAAGGATGCTTGGCTCGTGCAGGTGTACGGGGAAAATGTGACCGACAGACGATACGCAACGTTCATTAACGCCGATCAATTCATCAAGGAGGATTTTGTCGGGCATCCGCGCATGATCGGCTTGAAATACACCTACAAGTTTTGATGTCCGCCGGGAGTAGGGGCGTCCATGTATGGGTCTAGGCCAGATCTATGAACAGGGCACGAGGGAACTTCCAACCACCCCGGTGATTGATTTCGGCAGGGTGTGGCGGGCGCTGCTCAGCGGCACCGATCGCGAGCAGGCATTTCGTGCCTTCGAAGTCGCCACGTTGCTGGCGCTGCGCCGAGCACTGCGCAATGGCACCGTGTGGGTCGACCATAGCTTGGCGTTTCGCAGTCGCGAACGTTTGTTTATCCCGGCGGATCGATGGGAAAACGCCGGCAGCAGAATGTGCCAGGCGATCACCCAGGCCCATTGCAGACGCGACAACCAAATGGGATCAAGAGTCACAAGAGATCATAAACGGCACCACGTCCGCATCCATCGCCAGCAGAACATTCACAATGATCAGCGCGTTGCTTCTCATAGCCATGATCTCGATGCTCAATCTCCGTTTGAATGTTCTTGAGGCTGATGCGGCCCGGGATCAGACGATCTGAATTGAAAGCCTTTATGGCTCATCGATTCGACGCAGAGTCACCGAGTCCCAGAATCACGATCTTCCCGGTCGCAACCTCGGTCGGCCAGAGGATCGAAGTAAAGCCCACGGCGACCGCGACCTTCTGGTCGCCGTTCGCGGCGTAGGTGATGACACCGCCGCCGATCGCGCCGCCGATCTTCTGGCCCCATAACCGTTGGCCGTTGGCGGCATCAAGCACGTAGAAATTGCCGCCCATGTCGCCGAAGAACACAAGACCGCCGGCCGTCGGAGTCATGCCGCTCAAGATCGGGTAATTGGACTTCAGCTTCCATTTCCAGACGCCGGTATCGGCGTCGACCGCATAGACCCATCCAGCCCAATGGCCGAATGGGTCAGGTGTGCCGTAGGTATGATACGGGCTATGCGTTGCCATGCCGGAGGACGGCTGGCCGAGTGGCACCTTGCGAATCTGCGCGTCATTTTGAAGCGTCACTGTCGCGCACCAATCGACCTCGCCGATCAGAATGAGGTTGGTCTGCGGATCGTAGGCGGGGCCGTTCCATTCCGCGCCGCCCACGGTGCCGGGACAGAAATGTACCGGTTTGCCGACCACGAAAGGCGCATCGACATTCTCGACCCGGGTGGCCGGCACGCGGTATAGCATCGCGCTGGTAGCCAGATCGAAGCCGTACAGGTGTCCGTCCTTGGGTGCGACCGACAGCAGTTTCTTGCCGCCTCTCGTCTGAATCACGCTCGGCGCAGTCGATACGTCCCAGTCGTGCCAGTCCTTGGGCACCAGCTTGAAATGGTTCTTGTAAGCCCCGGTCTTGGCATCGAGCACGACCACCGAGCCGGTATAGAGATTCTCGCCCTCGCGCAGGCCCGACGCGAAGTCGGGCCCCGGATTGCCGCCCGGAACGTACAAGAGCCCCGTCGCGGGGTCCAGCGTGTAGGAGGTCCAAGTGCCACCGCCCGTGATGGGGACGCCGGATGCGTTGTGCCAAGTTGCGACGTCGAGTGGTGTGGCACCTTGCGGTCCACGGACCGGGTCACCCGCGGTTCTCGGCACGAGATAAAACTCCCAAACGATCTTGCCGGTCTTTGCGTCGAGTGCATACATGCGTCCCTTGACGCCTTTGTTGTCTCCGCCGGCAGTGCCGATGAAGACGAGGCCATCCCAGGCGATCGGAGCGGCCGGCGTCGACTCGCCGAGTTTTGGGTCCGCGACGGTCGCTTCCCATACGCGCTTGCCCGTTTTGAACTCATAAGCCAACACGCGTCCGTCCTCGG
>JAYVYN010000230.1:0-33496 GCA_043784265.1 Gammaproteobacteria bacterium
GGTCTTACCCAAATCTTTTACCTTTAACATCCGTAAAGCTATCCTTCTACGTGCAAATCACGATTCTACAGGCAAAGGTGGTGGTTCCGCTTTGTAATAACTACAAGTCTAGCCCGGTCTAATCAAGCGTGAAACAATCAATCGACTCATATCCTTAAACTTTAAATTTTGGAGACTTTCAATGAAAAAGACACATTTAACGGTTACCGCCATTAGCAGCCTTCTCAGCCTTGGTGCCGCAGTGTTCGCCACTCCCAGCGTTGCCGCCGATAAACCCAATATGGAAAAGTGCTATGGGATAGCGAAAGCTGGCAAAAACGATTGCTCAGGCGCCGCACATGCTTGCCAGGGCCAAGCTAAAGTCGACGCAGCCCCCAAGGATTTTATTGCGGTACCGACGGGAACCTGTGAGCGTATTAGCGGTGGCAACTTGACACCAAAGAGCACCTAAAAATTTCGCAAATGGCCCACTGCGCCATCAATATGCCTAGGGTCCTTGCAGGACCGGTGCCCGCGAACGCGGGCATCGGGCTTCGGGCACAGCACCATAGCGAAATCCTAGAGCGTTCACCCGTAGTGCCTTGGTTTGAAGCACACAGTGAAAATTATTTTGCGGACGGGGGTGCGCAAATTGAAGCCTTATTTAAAATTCGCTCGCGCTATCCCTTGTCGCTACACGGAGTCGGCCTGTCTTTAGGGTCTACCGATCCGCTGGACACCCAACATTTAAAGCTGCTACGACGCAACATCGACCGCTTCCAGCCGATGCTCGTATCGGAGCACCTTTCTTGGAGTTCGGTCGGTGGACGCTTCGCGAATGACTTATTGCCGTTGCCTTACACCGACGAGGCCCTGCAGCATGTCGCTAACCGCATTGCCGATGTACAAGATGCCTTAGGCCGGCAAATCTTAATAGAAAATGTTTCCAGCTATCTCGAATACACCACCTCACAAATGCCGGAGTGGAGCTTCCTTGCAGGCGTCGCTGCTGAGGCAGAATGTGGCATTTTATTGGACCTTAATAATATCTATGTCGCGGCGCGCAATCATAACTTTGAGCCACTCGATTATTTAAACGCCATCCCAGTATCGACGGTGCAAGAGTTCCACCTGGCCGGATACAGTCCAATCGAGATCGACGGCCAAGAAATTCTCATCGACACCCATGGCGCGTCCGTGTCTACCGCGGTATGGGAGTTATATGCGACTGCGTTACAACGGTTTGGCACCAGGCCCACCTTAATTGAATGGGATACCGATATTCCCGAACTTAGTGTCCTCATAGCCGAAGCACACAAAGCTGACCAGCTAAGCCACCAACATGTTACCGCCTAGTCACTTAGCGCCTCGCCCGTGCCCGTCACTGCAAATGCTGCAAGCGGCCTTTATGCGTTCGCTGCTCGACCCGCTGCTCGCCGCCAACCCGGACCCCGCCGCCCCCGCTATCGTGGCCAGCGGCATTGCCCCTGCTAAGCGCCTGAGTATTTATCGCAACAATACCGAAGCTAATTTTGCGGGAAGCTTACGATTGAGCTTTCCGGCCACTTACCGGCTGGTAGGCAAGGACTATTTTCGCCAATGCGCGCGGCTGTATCAGCTCCACCATCCCTCACGCTCAGGCGACTTACAGCATGTGGGCGAAGCATTCCCAGATTATCTTGCAAAGTTACACGCGCGTGATCAGTACCGCTACTTGGGCGATGTCGCAAGGCTCGAATGGCTGTGCCAGCAATCGCTGTTAGCGGCTGATCATGGTCCATTAGACTTACCTAAATTGGCCGCCGTCGCGCCAGACAACTATGACTCCCTATGCTTTATATTCCACCCCTCCATGCGCCTATTTAGCTCAAAATTTCCTTGTCAGAAAATATGGCAAGCGAACGCCGCAGATGAGCACATCGATGAGCTCATCGATTTGGATTTGGCGATCAGTCGCGGGCCGGAATTCTTACTGATTTTCCGCGACTCCCTTGCACTTCCCTTGCATCGCTTGAACACCAGCGAATTCGCCTTGTTGGTGAACTTGCAGCGCGGCGCAACATTCGCCACCGCAGTGGAGGCCGCGAACGCCGAATCCGCCGACTTCAACCCGAGCGATTCTTTGCGGCGCTTTGTGGCGATGCGCGTAATCGTCGATTTTAAATTTTTGAGGTGACCCAATGTCGATCCTCGACCGATTGATGCTACCCAACGGATGGGCCGCCGCGTTGTTAAATCCACTACAACCCCTATATGCCCTCACCGCGCGGGTGTATGTCAGCTGGCAATTTCTCAAATCCGGTTATATTAAAGTTAGCTCCTGGGACAGCACGCTGTACTTATTTGAGAACGAATATCACACTCCGTTACTATCTCCGCATACAGCCGCCATTGCGGGAGCTTTTGGCGAACTGTTTTTCCCGACTCTATTGATTTTGGGCTTTGCCGGGCGACTCAGCGCCTTAGGGCTATTCGCTGTCAACGCATTAGCCGTGATTTCCTACCGACAGGTATTGCTCGCCGAAGGCTATGAAGCGGCACTGGCCCAGCATGTGCTGTGGGGTACCTTATTACTATTCTTGATCTGCTTCGGACCTGGTAAATTAGCATTCGATTACTTACTCAAAAGGTCACCCCCAATATGAACGACAAACTCAGTACGCACGCAAAAACTTCTATGCACGACCCGTCAGCGCACCTCACGCGCTCTGAGGACGAGTGGAAAAAAGAGCTGTCTGCCGAAACTTTCTCGGTCATGCGCAAACATGGCACCGAGCGCGCGGGTACCAGTCCGCTCAATAAGGAGTATCGAAACGGTATGTATGCCTGCGCCGCCTGCAATCTGCCACTATTTGAATCAGCGACTAAATTTGACAGCGGCTCAGGCTGGCCCAGCTTCTTCGCTCCACTTCCCCAGGCCGTCGCTACCACCACCGACCGAAGCCTCGGGATGGAACGCGTCGAAGTACACTGTGCGCGTTGCGGTGGACACCTAGGGCATGTATTTCCCGACGGACCCCAACCCACTCATGAGCGATACTGCATGAATGGAGTCGCGCTAAAATTTGAGCCTATCTAGCGTCGCTGCCTTGGTTGTGAAACCCAAGCCAACAGGTTCAGACTTTAATGTACATGGATAATGTTGACATCAATATTTTAAGGTTCGCATGGCACTTCAGATCGCAAATCCATCAGTGGTAGCCAACCTCGAGCGGCTGGCAAAAAGACCGGTCTTAGTAAGACGCGTGTAGTAGAACGCCGCTTACGCGGCTTTTGTGGCCGTCGGCAAAGGCAGCGGACACACGGCTTCACTCAATTTTGGAGATTTATTTAGCTATGCATTGGCGAAGGTTCATAGTCTACCGTTGCTTCTCAAAGGTAGCGACTTCTCCCACACCGATATTGTCCGTGCCTACAACCCGCTGTTATAAAACCGCATCCGCGACCCTTAGTGCTTTTGCTCGGCTTTCCACTTCTCAACGGCAGCCATGGTATTCGCGACATGTCTGTCTGGATCTAACGCGGTGTACTCATAGATAATCTTGCCAGTAGGAGCAATCACGTAGGAGGTTCGGTTGGCGTACTCGGGCTTCACCCATAATACTGCGTCGTAAGCCTTGGTGATTTTCTGATCACCATCCGAGGCTACCGCAAATTTATTACGACATTCACTGACTGAGAATTTATTCAGTGTATCGATTTTATCGTGCGAAACACCAATGACGGTCGCACCCAACGCGCGGAATTTCTCAGTGGCTTCTGCAAATTCGTGTGCTTCGACCGTACACCCCGGCGTAAACGCTGCGGGATAGAAATACAGCACCACGGGACCCGTCTTAAGCGCATCAGCCAGGGAAAAACTAAACGGTTTGCCGGCCAGCGTGGCCTCGGTCGTAAAATCGGGAGCAACGACACCGGGCTTTAGAGCCGCATATAAGGGCGTGGTCAAAATAAGACCGCCGAGAACAAGTATCGCTGAACGTTTCATAAATTAGCACCTAGGCTGAAGTTCGGGTCACGAGTATAACCCCAACACAGATCAGAGCAATGCCGCATATTTTGACCGGTGATAAAACTTCACCCAACCACAGTACGGACGCCGCCGCCACCACTATGTATCCCAGCGACAACATGGGGTATGCCACGCTCACAGGTGCTTTAGACAATGCCGCCAACCAAACGCAGATGCTGGCCGCATAACAAAACATTCCACCCCAGAATGGCACACTCCTGACCAATACTAAAACGCTCGCGAACAGGACATCAGCATTAAACTCGGAGAAATGCGCCAATGGTTTGGTGGCGAGCTTGAGCAATAGCTGCGCTGCGGCATTCAATCCGACGCCCGTTAAAATCAACGCCCAGGTAATCCCACTAATGACCGCCGACCCCACAGCGGCGTTCACCGCGCCACCAATACGCGTTGCACGTTATGACCTAATTCGCGCATGGGCACTCCCCGAATCTTTAGCTTTTCGAACAAAGATCTCTCCATCACCGCGTAGCCGGCTGTCTCCCTAGACCATTGGGTTAAAAATTGATTGAGGCTCGCGATGTCCGCACCCGGTTGGTGCCGCAAACCATAGTCCAGCTCACCACGATAATCCACTAGCTTCACCGTATGACGCCAATAAAAAGGCAGCGTTTGATCGTAAGTGCCCACACTATATATCGGCGCACTACGCGAAATTTCAGGCAAAGCTGCCGTTAAGCTCGACCCGGAATAAATGGGTGCCAGCACTGCGCTAGCCCGTATTAGCAACAAACCTGATAAACACCAGCCTGCCCCCAGAACAACCGCCGCGCGAGTGGTATCGCGCCCCCTTTGGGCCAACACATACGCGCCTGACACCCCTAATAGCAACCCGATTTGCAATAAAGGCCGCGCCAGTTGCAATAAATACACGCTGCGCTCAGAGGGCTCAACCAATAAACGCCAACGCCAACTCGCGAGCACCAGTCCTACACTGAGAAACAGCGTAAAACCTGCGGTCCATAGAAAATCCCGCTTCAGCCGCGCCAATGGCTGTACGGCAATCAACAGCGCAAGTGCAGGCATCGCGGGCAATACATAGGGTATTAATTTAGAGTCTGAGAGCGAAAAAAATCCCAGCACGAATACAACCCACACCCATAAGAAAAGTGGGGCGTTAAAAGCCGGCAGCCTCGACGCACTAGCTAATGCGATTGGCGCATCGGCCTTAATCTTAATCCAACCTAGTACCAATATCCGCAGCGCCGGCAATGTCCAAGGCATACTGCCTGTTAGAAACACCGCGCCGAAAAACCACCACGCCTCCTGGCGATCCGCACTCGGGGTTAGAAATCGCGATAGGTGTTCATGGACGAAAAAAAACTCCAAAAAATCTGCGAGGCGCCCTGCGGCTAACCAATGCCACGGTACCGTAATCAGCAAAAATAAACCCAGTCCCGGCAACCAGTGCAATCGACGCCAGGGCGAAAAATCACGCGCCATACCGCTATACAAGACTAGTACGGCGGCGGGTATTGCCGCGGCCACTACACCCTTGGTCAACACTCCTAATCCAATTGCGGTCCAGGCTAATAGCATCCAACGAAGCGATAGCGCTGATTGTTGTGCGAGTAAAAAGGCACTCATGCCCAAGGTCATGTAAAAGGTCAAACTCATATCTAAGGTCAGCATTTGACCCATTATCAAAAACAGCAACATACCGCCGAGGACCGCCACCGCGCGCACCGCGGTTTGCCTATCCCAGAGCTCACCCGCCGTGATAAAAATCACAATCAAGGTCAACAATGCGCACAACGCCGTGTACAACCGCGCGGCAAACTCGTTAATGCCAAACACTTTGAGGCTTAAGGCCGTCGCCCAATACTGGAGCGGCGGCTTCTCAATATAATCTAGGCCATTAAGATGAGGAATGACCCAGTCACCGTCCGCCAGCATCTCGCGTGGAATCTCAGCATACCGCCCCTCATCGGTATTAAATAGAGGCCGTGCGGCTAATGTCGCAAACCAGAGAATGATAATAAAGACCGCAAGCGCCGTGTACATCCACGCCAGCGAAGGGGAATATTCACGCACCTGAGGACTATACCGCCAGCCTGCCAGAGCGCCCTTCTATCTCGCCCATAACTACGCGCCGCTGCGAGAGTGTTTTTTGCATGCTGATTTCATGGATGTGACGCATAGAGGTCAGTTGTACCCCCGCTGCGCGCCACTTCCCTAACAACGTAGCGAAGGCATCGCGCAATAGCAAGCCTTCAAGTTCCGCATGCAAGGTAAATACTTGGGTGGCTGGATCAACCGCTGCGCTGGACCGACGAAACACCGCATCCGCCACGCCAGACTCATCAATCCCATCACGACCTAGGAGCTCATCGAAGGTCGGCAGTGTGGTTGGCAATTGCGGACAGTTACTCACCCCCGACGCAAGCACTGGCAAAAACGCACATCCCCCGCGCGTGTCACTCGCATAATGCATGCCATGCTCGCTCTCAAGCGCGAGTGCATAGTCGTTGATCTGCCAACCGGCGGCCGCATGCGACTGCGGCATGAAACCAAAGATTTCTCTAAAAGCATTAACCCCACGCTCGAACTCGACTCGAGTCCACGTAGCACTGGCTCCAGCCACGTAGTCCTGCCAACGCACATGATCATAAGTATGCAGCCCCACCTCGAAGCCAGCGGCATGCACCGACCGCATGACATCACCCGCATGCTTGCCGATATCAGGACCCGGCAACAGCACACCGTACAATAGCGTCTTTAAGCCATAGTGCTTAAGCACAGAGGTACGCGCGACTTTTTGCGCAAAGCCTTTGCGAAATACGCGACGCATAGCACGCCCAGTATGATCGGGACCTACTGAAAAATAAAAAGTAGCATCAACCTTATGCTCTTTAAAAAGTGCCATGAGCCGCGGCACGCCTTCGCGCGTACCGCGTAGAGTATCGACATCGACCTTAAGGCCGATGCGCGCAGCCTCAAGCATCGCGCGACAGTAACGCCGATGCCGACGGTAGGCTATTGGCGTAAGAATCGAATATGGCGTCTAAGGCAGCACGCATGTCGGTGGTTGGCGTCCACCCGAGCTCAGCGGTGGTGTTTTTAATCGACGGCAGACGTGCAGGAATGTCCGCATAACCCTTACCGTAATAATCCAATGCCGATATATCGACGAGCTTAGTTTTACGAGCAGTTGGCGCATACTCGGGCCGCGAGACGGCAATCTCTAACATCATTTCCGCAAGCGTTCGGATAGAATACAAATTCCCGGGATGACCGATATTGTAAATTTTGCCATCAGCGATGCCGCCCGGATTATCGATGACCCGAGTCAGACAATCCACCGCATCGTCGATAAACGTAAAGGCGCGAGTCTGCTTACCACCATCCACCAATTTAATCGGCTCACCGCGCACGATATGGCCCAAAAATTGAGTCAATACCCGCGAGCTACCCTCTTTCGGATCATCCATGCTATCTAAACCTGATCCGATCCAATTGAAAGGACGGAACAGCGTGAACTGCAGACCTTGTTGACCGTACGCGTAAATAATACGATCCAGAAGCTGTTTCACGCAGGAATAAATCCAACGCTGTTTATGGATGGGCCCTAAAACTAACTCAGAGGTCTCGGGATCGAATTCCTTATCGCGGCAGGCTCCGTAGACTTCTGAGGTCGAAGGAAACACGACGCGTTTTTTATACTTCACACAATGGCGAATAATCGGCAGATTCGCCTCAAAATCCAACTCGAACACGCGCAACGGCTCACGCACGTAAGTCGCCGGAGTTGCAATAGCTACCAGCGGGAGAATTACATCGCACTTACGCACATGGTATTCAACCCACTCAAGATTAATAGTGATGTCACCTTCCAAAAAATGGAAGCGAGGGTTACTCAGCATGCCGGCGACCCGTTCAGACTGCAGGTCCATTCCGTAAATATGCCAATCGGTATTGGCCAAAATATACTTACTCAGGTGATGCCCGATAAAGCCATTGACGCCAAGAATAAGAACGTTTTTCAAGATAATCCCCTACACTTAATTTTCGAACCCAACCTTACGACTTATCATCCAAGCTTAAGTCAATGATACAGGCAGCTTAGCCCAAGAAACGGGTGTCTTATGGGTCTTCACCGGTTGGCCTCTAATTTCAATCCGGGATAACTTCAATCGACGCCCATCGACACAATCAGCGTACCAATCTCCATCCTCGACATACATACAAGGCGCCACTTCCGCATAACGCACAGGCTTAGCGTCCAATTGAGTCGCTAAAATACTTACCCGACACCCACCAATATCAGTAAACGCCCCGGGAAACGGCGGTGCAACGGCCCGTACCAGGTCATGCACCCGGCGCGCACTTTGCCGCCAATCGATACGTCCATCCTCGGGAGTTCGCCGACCAAAGTAAGACCCTTGCGCCAGATCCGGCGCGTAAACTTCAGCGCTACCCGCAATTAGGCGTGGCAAGCTACGCTGCAAAACTTGCTCAGCGGCTGCGGCCACCTTAAAGGACACCTCCAAAGCCGTGTCATTCTCCAAGATAGGTACCGATAGCTGATCGACGATTGCCCCCGCATCAGGTTTTTCGAGCATATAATGCAAGGTTGCACCCGTCTGGGATTCGCCGTGCAAAATGGCCCAGTGCACCGGCGCACGCCCGCGATACTTCGGCAATAGGGAGCCATGCATATTGAACGCCCCCAAGCGCGGCAAACTCAACCAATCCGCTTTCAACAAATGGCGATAATAAAACGAAAATATAAAATCGGGTTGCATGGCCGCGGCAACTGCTATCCACTCCGGGGTGTTCGGGTTGTCGGGCGTCTCGACCCGCACGCCAAACTTTAGGGCGAGTTCATGAACACTTGCAAACCACTGATTTTCACCGGAATCATCGGCATGAGTAAACAACAAGGGAATTTCGACACCCTGCGCCAATAGCGCTCGCACGCAGCGAACTCCCACTTCGCTATAAGCGAATACGACGGCGGACGGAACCGCAGGACTCACCGCGGGTTATCCCGTACGCTATCCGCTTCTAGCACCGCCTCCACAATGTAGCGCGGCCGCTCACGCACCTGAGCGTAGATGCGCCCCACGTACTCGCCGAGCAGGCCAATACCGAATAATGCGATCCCGATCAGGAAAAACACCACGCCAAACAACGTGAACAAGCCTTCGGCCTCGGGACCGACTAGCAATCGACGCACGAATAAGTACACCACTAATATCGCCGAAAGCGTCGCAACCGCCATGCCGACCATGGAAAACAATTGCAAAGGGACCACCGAGAATCCCGTGATCAGATCAAAATTCAAGCGGATAAGGCTGTACAGCGAATACTTCGACTGTCCCGCGAAACGCTCCTCGTGCGAGATCGGCACCTCGATGGGACGCATGGCATACAGCGACGCGAGCGCCGGAATGAAGGTATTGACTTCACGGGTCTGGTTCAACGCGGTCACTACCGAACGCGCATAGCCTCGCATCATGCATCCCTGATCGGTCATATGCACCGGCGTTATTCGTTCACGCAATCGATTGAGCATTTTCGAGAACCAACGCCGCCACCACGAATCCTGCCGATGTTGACGGATGGTGCCGACGTAGTCGTAACCCTGATCTAACATCTCGACTAGCTTGCCAATTTCTTCGGGAGGATTTTGCAGGTCCGCATCTAAAGTAATGACATAGTCACCGCGAGCGTACGACAACCCCGCCATAACCGCCGAGTGTTGACCGAAATTTGCATGAAAAAGCACTACCCGAGTGTGAGCAGGTCGGGCCTCAAATTGCTGCCGTAGCAAAGCCACCGAACGATCCTTACTACCGTCATTGACGAACACCACTTCGTAGGGCATTCCCAAGCCGTCCAACACCGGATACAGCCTGGCAAATAAAGTCGGCAGCACGCCTTCCTCGTTATACACCGGAATCACGATACTGAGCTTCGTGGACGCAATCACCGGTAGCCTCGCGCCAGGTGCCGGCGCCGATACGAATACGGGTACAGGTACGGGTATGCCGGCCAGTGTGTCCTTAGTGGTCAGCAGAAATCGCACCCTGGGATTTTAGTAGGCCCAATAGCTCGTCGGTCTTAGATTGCATCAAGGCCATTGAGTTGCGAGCCTCCACATTGAGTCTTAGCAAAGGTTCGGTATTCGAGCTACGTAGATTAAAACGCCAATCGGCAAATTCAAAGGACAATCCGTCGGTGCGATCCACCGACAAGGCTTGCGGCGCATAACGGGCTTCGAGCGCCGCGATCGTCACTTTTGCATCCGGTACGCGATAGTTAAGCTCGCCGCTGACGGGAAATAGGCGGATTCGCTCACTCACCAGTTTTGCCAGGCCCAGACCCGACTCGCTCAATATCTGCGCCATAATCAACCAAGGAATCATGCCACTGTCACAGTAAGCAAAACGCCTAAAATAATGATGTGCACTCATCTCGCCGCCATACACTCCGTCCACTTCGCGCATACGTTGCTTAATGAAGGAATGACCGGACTTGGACAACACCGCTTCGCCACCCGCGTTCTTCACGATCTCAAGCGTATTCCAAGTAAGGCGAGGATCATGGACCACCTTACCACCCGGTTCGCCTCGCAGCAGCACAGAGGCCAAAAGGCCCACGATGTAATAACCCTCGATAAAGCCGCCGTGCTCGTCGAACATAAAACACCGATCGAAATCGCCGTCCCAAGCAATCCCAAAATCCGCCCCATTGGCGCGGATGGCCGCAATAGTCGAGGCCCGATTTTCTTGCAACATGGGATTCGGAATACCGTTCGGAAAAGTTCCATCAGGCTCGTGATGCACCTTAATAAACTTGAACGGTAGATGCGGCTCGAGCAGATCAATCACTAAACCCGCACCACCATTACCCGCGTTTACCACAATTTTTAAAGGCTTGAGCTTCTTTAGGTCAATATACGACAGCAAATGCGCAATATAAGCTTTACTGATGTCGATAGGATGGCGTTCGCCCCGATGCTCGGATACCGGAAATTCCGCGCCTTCGGCAAACCTACGAATGTTTTGCAGCCCGTTGTCACCGCTAATCGGCTTAGACTGTTCACGAACAAATTTCATGCCGTTATAATCGGATGGATTATGGCTGGCCGTGATCATAATGCCACCGTCATATCCACCATCAAAGGTCGCAAAGTACACGCCTTCAGTACCACAAACGCCAATGTCGTATACGTCCACTCCGCTCTCAGTGAGGCCCCGACACACCGCATCCATTAATTTTGCACTTGAGAGACGAATATCGCGGCCAACCACAATGCGCTTCGGCGATAAGAATTGAGCAAATCCGCGCGCAACACGGTATGCCACATCCTCATTAAGCTCATCTGGAATACGGCCACGTAAATCATAGGCCTTAAAACAGGTAATCAATTTCACGTGTTGGTTCCTTGGCGCCCGTAATTATCTTCGAAACGCACGATATCATCTTCGCCTAAATACGAACCCGACTGCACCTCCACAATATGCAAATGTACTTTCCCAGGGTTCTCAATACGATGCGTCGAGCCGATTGGAATATAGGTCGATTCATTTTCAGACAAAAGAAAAGTTTTTTCGTTACAAGTAATACGTGCTGTGCCCTGCACCACAATCCAATGCTCAGCGCGGTGGTGATGCATTTGCAATGACAATATGCCGCCCGGCTTGACCGACAACCGTTTAACTTGAAAACGCTCGCCGCTATCGATACTGTCGTAGCTTCCCCAAGGCCGAAATACTTCGCGATGCAAAGTGGATTCGGTACGACCCGATTTCTTGAGTTTGGCGACTAATTCCTTCACATCCTGAACTCGCTCCTTAGGAGCCACCAACACCGCATCCTTAGTCTCCACGATTATATGGTCATCCATGCCAACAGCGGTTACCAAGCGGCTAGTCGAATGCACATAGCAATCATGCGTATCGTGCACTAGCACATCACCTTGCAACACATTGCCGTCTTCGTCAGCGGGCAAGGCATCAAACAGCGATGACCAGGAGCCGACATCGCTCCAACCCGAATCCAACGGCAACACCACGGCATCGCGGGTCTTCTCCATCACTGCATAGTCGATCGATTCGCTACGGCATTTCTCAAACTCAGTTTTATCGATCCGCACGAAATCAAGATCGGTAGTTGCCGCCTGAAAACTTAAAGTGGCCGCTTGTAAAATATCCGGAGCATAGGTTTTTAATTCCGCAAGATAGCGACTCGCCTTAAATACAAACATGCCGCTATTCCAGTAGTAATCACCCGAGGCGACGAACTGGCTTGCCACATCCAGCGGCGGTTTTTCGATGAACTGCGCCACCGGGTAAGTTGGGCCTTTGCCCTCCCCGCGACGAATATAGCCATAACCGGTTTCAGGCGCGTGTGCCACGATACCGAAAGTCACTAACTTGCCGCTCTTGGCTTGTTCCACCGCAATCTCGGCTACCTGCTGAAACACGCGCGCATCGCGAATCACGTGATCCGCGGGAGCCACCACCAAAATGGCCTCCACATCGGTGACTTGCGCCTTGAGCGCCGCGAGTGCCACCGCCGGCGCGGTATTGCGTCCCACCGGTTCGAGCAGAATCGCACCCGCCGTAATCCCTAGTGCGCGGATTTGCTCCGCCACGGTAAAACGATGCGCCTCATTGCACACGACTATCGGTGCCCCCGCCCCGACGATGCCTGCCAAACGTGTGGCCGTGTCCTGAAGCATAGTGTGCTTACTAGTGAGCGCTAGTAGTTGCTTAGGGTACATCTCGCGCGACAATGGCCATAACCGAGTGCCCGCGCCTCCTGACAAAATTACTGGGATCAATGAACTCATTTAACAAACCTCAACTAAAAAACCTCAACTAAAAAACCTCAACCCTGACCGCGACCCACTCCATAATAACTGAACCCGGCCGCACTAAGGGCTGCCGGATCATAGAGATTGCGTCCGTCGAAGATCACCGGAACGCGCAAAGTCTCCTTCATAAAGATAAAATCTGGGCTGCGAAACTCCTGCCATTCGGTCACGATCGCAAGTGCATCCGCGCCTTTAAGCGCCTCGGGACTCGTGCTACATAGGATCAGATCGGGACGATTGCCATAGATTCGTAAACATTCGGGCATCGCCACCGGATCGTAAGCCCGTACCACCGCACCGGCTGCCCATAATGCTTCCATCAGCACGCGGCTCGGAGCCTCGCGCATGTCATCAGTGTTAGGCTTAAAAGCAAGGCCCCACAGAGCAATCGTTTTGCCGCGCAATGAACCGAAGTGTGATTGCATTTTTTTAAATAGAAATTGTTTTTGAGCATCATTGACCCGCTCAACCGCCGCTAAAATATTCGCGTCATAGCCAACCTCGGCGGCCGAGCGATACAGCGCCTGCACGTCTTTGGGAAAACACGACCCGCCATAACCCACGCCAGGATATATAAACGCATAACCAATACGTGGATCGGACCCCATACCGCGCCGTACCGCTTCGATATCAGCGCCAAATCGCTCCGCTAAATTTGCCAGCTCATTCATAAAAGATATCTTGGTCGCCAGCATGGCATTGGCTGCGTACTTGGTGAGTTCCGCAGAGCGCACATCCATGACAATCATACGATCATGATTGCGAGTAAAAGGTTCATACAACGAGCGGAGTAACTCGGCTGCGCGGGCACTATCGGTGCCGATAACCACTCGATCGGGTTTCATGAAATCCGCGATGGCCGCACCTTCTTTCAAAAACTCCGGGTTTGAAACCGTATCGTATTCGACGCTCGCCTGCCTTTTCTTGAGCGATTCGGCCACGGCCTCTCGCACCTTATCCGCCGTACCCACGGGCACCGTGGACTTAGTGATTACCACTTTGTAGTCGGCCATGTGCTCGCCGATGGTTCGCGCCACCGCCAACACATAGCGCAGATCCGCCGATCCATCCTCATCCGGCGGCGTGCCTACCGCAATCAGCTGAAATAGACCATGCATCACTCCTTCACGGGCGTCGGTGGTAAAGCGCAGGCGTCCTGCCTGAAAATTACGTTTCACCATCGCGTCCAGGCCGGGTTCGTGGATCGGCAGCTCGCCACGTTTCAGCATGTCGATCTTGCGTGGATCGACATCCACACACAGCACTTGGTTACCAGCGTCCGCCAAACAAGCACCCGAAACTAGACCCACATACCCTGAACCGAAAATGGTGATTTTCATGCGTAATATTCTGATTTAGCAAGGAAAAAGAGCGGGAAGACTAGCGACTTTAGGGGTTCAAGTAAAGCGGCAAGTGCCGCACCGGCAGCGGCGGCGGATCCTTCATGACACCCTTAAATCCAAGGCTCCAGCAGCAACTTGCGCTCCCAGGCCAGCGCACTCGACACAATAACCTGCAAATCATCGTAACGCGGCGTCCATCCAAGTTCCGCGCGAATTCGCTCGGCCCGAGCCACCAGATAGGCGGGATCGCCGGCGCGGCGCGGCTCATCGCGAATACTTAAGGGCTTGCCACCCACAGTTTCAACCATCCGCAATACTTCACGCACGGAGTAGCCATGCCCATAGCCCACGTTGAGCGTGACGGAAGGGCGTTGCGCACGCAAATAGCTCAAGGCTGATAAATGCGCCGAAGCGAGGTCTTCAACATGGAGATAGTCTCGCACTCCGGTGCCATCCGGGGTCGGATAATCACTGCCATACACCGACACGTGCGCGCGCTTGCCCACCATCGCCTCACAGGCGACTTTTGTCAGCAGGGTTGCGCCCGGCGTTGCCTGGCCTATCCGGGATTTAGAATCAGCTCCCGCGACGTTGAAATACCGCAGGGCGACATAGCGTAGGGGATTCACTGCCGCCACATCGCGCAACATCCACTCGCTCATGAGTTTAGATGTCCCGTAAGAGTTTATAGGTTGGGTCGGAGAATTCTCATCAGCGTAGCCATCGGCCGGCATACCGTACACCGCCGCAGTCGAGGAGAAAACAAAGTTCGAAACTCTGTTATCAAGGCATGCCTGTAACAAGTTACGCGTAGCGCAGGTATTATTCCCGTAGTACTTCAACGGCAATGCGACCGACTCAGGGACTACCGTGTGCGCTGCAAAATGCATCACCGTGTCTACTTTGCGCTCGGCCATCAGGCGCGATACGAATGCGTAGTCGCCCGCCTCGCCTATTACGAGATCACCTTGCACTGCTTGGCGGAAGCCCTTGCTTAAGTTGTCAAGCACAACAACCTTTTCGCCGACAGCGTTCAGTTGGCGCACCACATGACTACCAATGTAACCAGCTCCGCCAGTTACCAGAATAGTTCCAGACACAACCTCTCCTAGATTAACTCAACGCTTAAAATCGCTTCGACAAATACAGGACCGCGCTTTCAATCTTAAAAAAGCTTTCGGCTCGAATTCCTTGCACATCGCTCGCTAACACATGATCGCGTGCTAGATTCTGACCATAGCGTAGATCTAAATTTAAATCCCATTTCGGTGCAATATTGCGCCATTGCCCACCAACCCCACCATACACAGAATACGCCGGTGTCGCGAGACCATAGCGAGCAGCCCCCGCGAATACGCTCAACGCAAAGATCTCGTTATAACGGTGTCGATAGTCCAATGCTCGGACCCCCACCAACGAATGATGATTGACCTCATCCACTTCAATGCGTGCGCCTAAATCATTATTCTCAGCCACTTGGCGTCTTGCGCCGAATCCGATGTGCGGACCCACGGTCAGCTTACTAACCAGGACGGGCAAATTTGGCTCGACATTCTCACGCACCTTAGTCGCATTGCCGCCAAAATCCACAAACACCTCCGCACCGCGCTCCGCCTTTCCGGTAGCATTCAACTCATCGTCGGAACCACCCGCGCTAGACCCATCCTCGCGTGAACGCTCATCGCCCCCATAGTTTACGAAACCAGAAATCCGAGCAAACGATTTCCCAAAAATATCCCTTCCGCCGAACAACTCGCCGCCCACATTTAGCCCTTTCCAGGGTCGCGAATAGCGGATCGAAAAATCACGGTAACGGTGATACGAAAAAGGCGGGATAGGCAGGTAGCTACGCGAATCGCCACCATAGTAATTCTGGTTTACCAAGGTCCGCACCCGCTCCTCTAAGTACCCACCAAAGGTGGGCACCCAGCCTACTCTCAACATTTGGCTACGAGCACCGACACCATCGCCAAACTGACGTTGATCGGCGCCCCAGTTACCGAGCACCAGACCGTCATTACTCATACCATCTAGAAATATATTATGCACATACCAAATATTCTGCCACTCAGAAACCTCGTATGTCACATCGAAGTAATGAGCAATTTTGGGAATATCAATGCCAACAGTAAGAGCCGCATTGCCGAGCAGATAGCTACCGCCGTTGGAATTATCCTCACCCGCATACTGGGCATACAACGCAAACGGCGTCTTACCCGGAAAAATGAATCGACTGATATAAGAAGCTTGCTGATTACCTTGGGTTTGTGCAAGGCCGCTCGGTTTGAAAATATTCCGCAATAAGATGCGCGAGCTTTGCGGCAACCCGCTACCACCACCGTACTCTAACAACCGATTGAAGCCAAGTGACCAACCGCTGAAGGGTTCAATCGAAAATTGCATACCGAAAATACGCGGGCTGCCGGTGCTAGTCTTGCCGAGATACAGAATATTGTTGTTCGACTGAGAGAGCCGCGACAGAAAGAATTCATACTGGAACCCCAGTCGACCAATGGGTTCGTAATTCGACACCGTAATGGAGGGAAACGTCGGCGCCTCGGTGCTGATTAATTGGCTACTATCGGTAGCGGGTGAGAACCAATGAGCACGATAGCCTAGATCAATTTGGCCCCAATTCGTGCCAAAACTCAACAAGGTTCCAGTCGGCGTTGCGCGCCCGGAGTACGCCACTCCTCCCACCGTGGCAAGCAAGTAATCATTTGGCTGCACATAGGCTTGCCCGGCTAGTTCCCAGCGACTCGTAACCGGCATTCCATACTCATTGGCGACAACCGCCGTCGAACCTTGCCGCGCCTTAGCTCCCGAGACACTCGCATAGGCGACGCCATAGTCATGTGAATATCGCAAAAGGTAGTTTTTTACGCTTTTGCAAAGCGGCTCATCAACTTCGCAAGCTTTAGGTAAAGCAAGTTCAACCAACGCCACCGGAAAAGGTCTTTTTAAAATGGGCTCGTCAGCCAGGATCAACACACGCTCGATCTGCCGTTCCATTACCGTATCAATATTAATGGGCAAGTAAGCACTCACGCCCGCAAATACGCGCGAACTCACCAGAAGCCAGGTAAGAGCCCAGCCATAAGTCCTGAATTTCATGAATTGATCAATCCTTCGGCGGTCCGCCAGAAACACAACGTCGACTGTATTATCTACGGCCTCAGGATATCAGTGGGCATATTATTTTTTGCAACACGCCGTACGATCAAACTGGTCACTTTGCGACCGTCGGCGACCAGAGCTGCCTGGCGCGCCCACACCAAATCATGGGATTCCGGTGCAGGCTTGTATTCCACGACTACCTCACGGAGCAAATGTAAAGCTCGCTGACAGTCAAACCGACTCATGGCCGTCAATATCTCTTCCAGTAACGCCTGCACCCGCTCCCACGGCATAGAGTGTTCAATGGCACGTAAAATCATGGGATGCTCTGTCCCGGTTACATTATTACCAATCAATAGCTCCTCAAAAAGCTTTTCAGCCGGTCTTAACCCCGTGTAGGCAATCTCAATATCCCCTTCCGGATGGTCCTCATCACGCACCGTCAATCCCATCAGATGAATCATGCGCTTCGCAAGGTCCCCAATTCGCACGGGCTTACCCATATCCAGCACAAACACATCACCACCCTTCGCCATCGAGCCCGCCTGAATGACAAGCTGTGCCGCTTCCGGAATAGTCATAAAGTAACGAATCACCTCGGGGTGAGTCACGGTTACAGGCCCGCCGGCTCTGATCTGCTCGTTAAACAAAGGAACGACCGAGCCCGACGAGGCCAATACATTGCCAAAGCGCACCATACAAAAACGAGTTTTACTGCCACGCCGTTGCAGTCCTTGCAACACAATTTCCGCAAAACGCTTAGTCGCCCCCATGACATTGGTGGGATTAACGGCTTTGTCGGTAGATACCAAAACAAAGGTTTCCACCTCGGTTTCATGCGCGGCCTCAGCGGCATACCAAGTTGAAATCACATTATTGTGAATGCCTTCGATCACGTTCTGTTCCACGATGGGCACATGTTTATAGGCTGCTGCGTGATAAACCGTCTGCACTCGGTAGGCTAGCAAAATATCCCGCAAGCGATATTTGTGATGAGCATTGCCAATCAGACCCACAAGTTCAACCGGCGCTGCTTGTGTCTCAGTGAGAGCGCGCAGTTCGCGCTCAATATTGTAAAGCGCCAATTCGGACATCTCGAAAAGCACCAATCGTTTCGGTGCCAAACCGATAATTTGTCGGCACAGTTCGGAGCCGATCGAGCCACCTGCACCCGTCACCATAACGACGCGATCACGAATACACGCGTCAAATAGGCCCGCCTTAGGCGGTACTGAGTCACGGCCCAGCAGGTCGCTCACATCCACTTCCCGGATATCGCCCACATCCGCATGCCCGGTCACGAGTTGCTCAAACTCCGGCACGGTTTGAACGTGCACGCCGAGAGGTTCCAGCGAGGTCAATATTTCCCTGCGCCGGCGCCGACTTAAACTCGGTAAAGCCAATAATATGCGATCAATGCGCCGTTCTTTAATGATCCCGAGCAAACGCTCCGGCGCGAAGACCTTAATGCCATTGACCATTCGTCCCTGCAAATTTTTATTGTCGTCGATGAAAGCCAGCGGATCAAATGCCCGCGTGGTCAGAAGCGCTGTAGCCAAACGCGCGCCCGCCTCACCGGCCCCATAAATCGCAACGCGCGCAACCGTGGGTTGAATATAGCGAGTCAGCAAATAATAGCGAACTAGGAATCTCGATCCCGCCACGTACAGCAAAGTAAGGCAAGAATAAATAGTGACGACGCTCCAAGAAAGCGCGCGCAAATCGAAGAGCACGTCTACTAAGCCCAGCAGCAAACCACTGAGTGCCACCGCAAACGCCACCGCAAACACCGCTTTATGCCCGAGGTAACGGATCACTGCTCGATAAAGGCCAAAGCCGATAAATATCGGGACGCTAATGGCCACTACCGCAACATAGGCAGGCCAATCGCTGACAAGAAACGATGCAACACCCGCTTTAAGGCTTATCGCCGACCACAATAAAAAAGGAATCACAATCGCGTCGGTACACAGGGCAATCGTGCGCTTTAAACGACTGGGTAACTCAACAGAGCTTCTTAAATATTGTTCCGACCGAAAAACTACGGGTGAGCCCAAGATTAAGTCTCCGTGACTGCGCAACGATTGTTACGCGGTTTATTTATTTTCCAGGTCTTGAAATATTTAACATAGTGCGATCTTTTACGCGAGTCAGTGTACCGAAATCCCGGTTTAAAAGCTCAAAAAGATCAAAACTTACAATGAGTTAATATTGTAAATTAGTGTAACGGGTGAGCTAAAGCCTGGCTTTGGAGCCGTGTTCTTGAAACCAAGCGTAAGTCTGCTGGATACCGGTTTTAAGGGAAATTCGCGGTTTCCAACCAAGATCTCTGAGGCGCGTCACATCCAAAAGCTTACGCGGCGTGCCGTCGGGTTTCATGGCATCAAAGGCTAGATCACCCTTGTAGCCGATCAGCGACACCACCATTTCCGCTAACTCTCGGATCGTGACATCCTCGCCCCAACCGACATTTACCATCGGCTCTGCATCGTAATTTTGATAAAGATACAGAATCGCGTCCGCCAAATCATCGACATGCAAAAATTCGCGCCGCGGCGTCCCCGTTCCCCATACCGTCATGCTGGCATCTCCCCGCATTTTGGCTTCGTGGACGCGACGAATTAACGCCGGCAACACATGCGAGTGCTGCAAATCAAAATTATCGCCGGGCCCATAGAGATTGGTAGGCATAAGCGAAATCGCATTGAATCCATATTCACGCCGATAGGCCTGACACATTTTCAAGCCCGCAATCTTAGCAATAGCGTACCACTCGTTAGTAGGCTCCAAAGGACCCGTCAGCAGATACTCCTCTTTGATCGGCTGCGGCGCCAGTTTAGGGTAAATGCAGCTTGAGCCTAAGAAAACAAATTTTGTCACACCGGAGCAATATGCGGCATCAATCACATTGTCCTGGATCAATAGATTGTCGCGAATGAACAGCGCAGGGCGCGAATTATTGGCCTGAATCCCTCCCACACGAGCTGCGGCCATGATGACCGCATCAGGGCGTTCACTATTGAAAAATCCGTGCACCGCCGCTTGGTTAGTGAGGTCGAGTTCGTCGTGCGTACGAACCAGTAGATTCTGGTAACCTCGTAGCGTAAACGCTCGCACCACAGCGGACCCTACTAGCCCTCGATGTCCCGCGACGTAAATTTTTGAGCTAAACGAGAGTGCCACAACCCGCTACTCGTGATTGCTGTAGATTTTGTAGCCCTCTTTGGCAACCAGCGCATCGCGTTTGGCTAGAGTCAAATCAGACTCAACCATCTCAGCCACTAGCTCTGGAAAGGTGACCTCAGCGGTCCAACCCAATTTGTCGCGCGCTTTGGTGGCATCACCCAATAAAGTTTCCACTTCGGTAGGCCGGAAATAACGGGGATCAACCTTAACCAGCGTACGGCCGCTGCGCGTGTCGATACCCTCCTCCTCGACGCCCTCCCCATGCCATTCAATTTTCATATCTAGCAATGCCCCCGCTGCCACGACAAAGTCGCGCACCGAGTACTGCTTCCCAGTCGCAATCACGAAATCCTCAGGGATGTCCGCCTGTAACATCAGCCACTGCGCACGAACATAGTCACGCGCATGCCCCCAGTCACGCCGTGAATCCAGATTACCGAGATGCAAAGTCTCCTGCAGCCCGACCCGAATGCGGGTCAGAGCCCGAGTAATCTTGCGCGAGACAAAGGTTTCGCCGCGTAGCGGAGATTCATGATTAAAAAGAATACCATTGCAGGCAAATAATCCGTACGCCTCACGATAATTGACGGTTATCCAATACGCGTACACTTTTGCGGCACCGTAAGGCGAGCGCGGATAAAAAGCCGTAGTCTCGCGTTGCGGGATTTCTTGAACTTTGCCAAACATTTCCGAGGTCGATGCTTGGTAGAAACGCGTCTTGCCACTCAGGCCTAGAATTCGAACCGCTTCTAGGACACGCAAGGTACCCACGGCATCAGAATTTGCCGTGTACTCGGGGGTTTCAAACGACACTGCCACATGACTTTGGGCGGCCAAATTGTAAATTTCATCGGGTTGGACTTCTTGGATGATGCGGATGAGATTGGTCGAGTCCGTAAGATCACCATAGTGCAACTTGAGACGCACGTTTCGCTCGTGAGGATCCTGATATAAATGATCAATTCGATCCGTATTAAAGGATGATGCGCGCCGCTTAATTCCGTGCACGATGTAGCCCTTAGCGAGCAAAAATTCGGCAAGATAAGCGCCATCCTGCCCAGTGATACCTGTAATTAACGCAATTTTTTCCATTACAAACCAGCACTCCTCAACGCTAACAATGAAATCGCGATGTTGTACACAATGGTAGTCACTGCCTGCCACAACGGCAGCGCCCTAACGCGCTCTGCGTCCAATGGTACAATAATCGCATCCCCCGGATGAATATCGACATTCTGGGTGCGCCGGAACCAACCACTGGAGCGACCGCCCGCGACCACATCACCGTTGGCGCGCACCACATAAATGCGTTTCTTGTCAGCCTTCTGAGTGAGTCCGCCGCTTTTGGCAATATAGTCATCACGTGTCAAGCCGGCTTGGAAAACATGCGAGGTCGGGCTTTGGATTTCGCCGAGGATAGTCACTTCCTGAGTCGTCTTGGGCACCACTAACTTATCGCCATCCCGCAAAATGACATCGCCGGCAGCCCCTGCCGGGCCCTGCAGCACACGATCCAAATTAATCACCAAGCGGCCCACAGGCTTGGTATTCCGCAGTTGCTCAAGCAACTGCTGCCCAATCGCAAGCCCTTGACTGGCGCTCACCCCGCCGCCATTGGTCGCCGCACTACTTGCGATGGCCTGCAATGACAACGAGGTAAGATCACTCTGAAACCGATTGGTGAGTAACTCGATCTGCTCTTTCTCGCGTTTCTTCAATTCCTCGCGTATAAACACTGCACCCTCGCCAAAAGCGATGTCGGTCAATCCACCCGCTCGTTGCAGCACCGAATAGAGTGTCTCGCCCCGATGAATCGGATATTTACCTGGGAAGCGGACTTCACCCGCAAGAACAATGCTGCCGGGTTCATCCCACAGCGGCGTCGTCTTAACAATCAATACGTCGTACGGCTTCAAGGATATATCGGTGCCAGCATCTCCACGCTGAATCGCTGCCAGGTCCACCTTAACTAAGTCGGTCTGCCGAGCTTTCCCATCAACCACCTCATAGCGAGTCAATTCCGCATCGCCGCGAAATGCCGAGTCCTCCAAACTACCGCCGGCGCGAATCAAATCACTGACGCGCATCGCGGGCTCCAAGGGATACCGACCTGGTGCTTTAACCCGTCCATCAATACTGACGATTTGGGCCAAGCTCTCCGGAGTACCCTGTAATTCCAAATCAGTAATCACGGGCGCGACCACGCGGGCGCGGCTCGCGGTCAAATCGAATACAAAAATTTGATCACGCGGTTGTAGTTCCGGATCGGCTACGCTGCCACGTGCGGCGAGCGCGCGCTCTAAGTCTGCTGATACGACTTGGATTTTTCGCTGCGGCGAGATTTCACGCCGAATCATAATATAATGACGATCCGCACTCGGCTTAAGCTCATCGAAGCTGCCGAGCACGTCAGACAGGCGCAATCCGGCGTGATATTCGAACGCACCCGGACGAAATACAAACCCCGCCAAAGTAACTGAGTTCTCAAGCGTAGGTTTAATGGCTGGAACGCGCAATTTATCACCATTAGCAATTTCTGCACCGCGTCCCGCCGCGATGCTTAAATTAATGTTGCGCATTTCGCGCAGGCGCGAAGGCAAGATACGTTCCATTTGCACTATTTTTTCGTCCGCTTCTGGCATGAGCCCACCCGCCATGCCTATCACCTGAGCGACGTTCCTTTCGCCCTTAAGTTCGTAGATTGCGGGGCGGCGAATGGCACCGTCCACCGATACCGTACGCCCAATCGGTGGAATAAAAATAACATCGCCAGGCATGAGTTTTCGATCAGCGCTGGTGTCCCCATGCAGGAGTAAATCGTACAAATCGAGCACCGTCACGAGCTGCCCATTGCGTTTTAATTGAATATTACGTAACGAGCCAATCTTCTTGACGCCCCCACTGACAAACAATGCATTAGTCATGGTAGACAGACCACTGACCGTATAGGACCCAGGCTTCTGGGCCTCGCCCAAGACAAAAACCCGAATGGAGCGCAAATTACCCATAGTAACGCTGACTCTGGAGCCAATCAGCTGTTGCGAGACTTGGCGCTCAATGGTTGCGCGCGCCGCGTCAAACGTCAGGCCACTGACCATAATCGGTCCGAGTTTGGGGAAATTGATGCGGCCATCGCGGCCCACCGTTAATACATACGAGGCGGGCTCATTGCCATAAAGCTGGATGCTTAAAGTATCGCCCGGACCTACCGCATAATCGACCGGCACCTGGATATCGGTAACCGGCGCAAACGTTGTCGGGTCGCCTTCAAAAAGATCGTAACCAAAAGGCTTGAGTCCCTCTTCTCCCGACAGTTGTAGCCGCAACAAAGCCACCTTGATGACAAAATCGCGCAAGTCTGGATCGGCACTGACTCGCTTCGTCGCCTCGTCGGCCGTTAGCCCCGCCAACGGAATAGCGGGAAGACCGGGAATCTCCAACACGCCAAATCTATTGAGCTTGTAAGGATTGCCTTTGAGTATTCGCTGTTTAAATTTTTCGAGTCGTTCCTTTTCCTCATCGGATTGCGGTTTATCACCGAACTGACCCCGGCCATAATTAGTGACATTGCTGTTATCGAGGGCGCTATCCGGTTTTCGACTATTCAGAAAAATATCGTTAGCCGCGTTATTGTTGGTATTGGTGCCCGATGGTTTATTGGCAAGCAGCTGTTTGCGATATTCCTCAAGTGGAACCAAATCGATAAGCACCGTATCATCAGCGCGTAGCTCCGGATCCTCATCGAATTGACGCAGCACGCGTCCATCAATCGTTTTATTCTTCTTTAGCTTATCAAACTGCCCCAGAAGATCGGTTGAGTCGGAACGGGACCGAATCGTCTCCGGGCTACTCAATCTAGGATCAGTCTTGGTACCCGCGCCATCGCCCTTGCCGAGTACGCTCTGAATCAGCGTATTCTGGGTATCAGCAGGTAGGCTTTTGAGGATACCTAGCTGATCTGAGGTAGGAGTTTGCGCCAGCGCAGGATTGCCCAACCATGCCACAAGCACCGCAAAAGCCGCGAGGACGTCAAAAACTCGACCAACGGGGAAACCCACTTTAAATTTCAAACACGCACTCCAAGCATTCTTTCCTGAGCATTTTTGCCTCAAGTGCGGCAACGGGATTGAATTGTAGATTGAGAGGAGGATTACGGCAACCGCGATTTGCGGCACCCTTATATCTTCGCCACCCTAACAAATCCGCGCTTGCCCGGCAACGATGGCGCCATCGCGTGTTGCCAAGGTAATTTGAAGCTTGCGAGCAGTAGCGATCAACAAACGATCTGCCGAATTACCATGCGGGTCGCCAGGTAGTAAAATACTTTCCGCCGCAATCGCAGCACCCGACAGCACATCAAACAGTGCTTGCTTCGCCTAATATCAGCGCAATCACGCCTTGCGCATCTGGCTCGACTTGTAATTCTTCTGCCACCAAGCAATATTCCCCAAGTACCAATCCAAAGTGTTTGCCAGCCCCAACGCCAAATCCCGCCCAGGCGTATACCCCAATTCGCGCTGCGCTTTTGCAAAATTGACCGCGTAGCGCCGATCGTGTCCCAACCGGTCACGCACATGCGTGATCAAATCCACCGATTGCCGGCCCTGTGCCGCGGGCGATTGCGGGAATGCTGCCCGCAACGGAGCGCTCGCAAGCAGTCGCTCGTCAAGCAACGCACAGACTGTCTTCACAATCTCCATATTGGTGGTCTCGCTACTCCCACCCACGTTATATACCTCGCCCGCGCGGCCTCGACGCAATGCCAGGGAAATCGCCTCACAATGATCGGCTACATGTAACCAATCGCGGATCTGCAGTCCGTCGCCGTACACCGGTAGCGGTTTTCCTGTAAGAATATTAGTAATAATGAGCGGAATTAGTTTTTCCGGAAACTGATACGGGCCATAATTATTCGAGCAATTGGTCACCGTAGTATCCAATCCGAAAGTCTCATGATAGGCACGCACCAAATGGTCGGAGCCGGCTTTGCTGGCGGAATACGGCGAATTGGGCGCATAGGGCGTGGTTTCAGTAAAAGCTGGATCCTGCGTCTTCAGTGAGCCGTAGACTTCATCCGTCGATACATGATGGAATCGATGCGCCAATCGGGACTCGCCCAACCATACCGCTTGCGCAGCCTTTAGCAAGGAATGTGTACCCACTACGTTGGTGCGTATGAAATCATCTGGTCCCAGGATCGAGCGATCCACATGTGACTCGGCCGCAAAATGCACTAACGTATCGATACGCTGCTCGTGCAAGAGTGATCGCACTGCGCTCTCGTCGCAGATATCCCCAAGCACAAACAAATAGCGCGGGTCTCGCTCAAGACCAGCGAGGTTTTCAGGGTTACCGGCGTAGGTCAGCGCATCAAACACCACCACGCGTCCTTGCCGAGTGCGCTCAAGCCAGTAATGCACGAAATTAGCGCCAATAAAACCAGCGCCACCGGTAATTAAAATATTATTAGGTTCGAAGCTCATCAAGCATCACCCTTAAATGGTATCGCCAATGATGCCCAGGTTGCCCCAAAACAGCTCGGGTGGCATCGGTATTCAGTACGCCAAACGCTGGGCGTCGCGCACTCAAGGGGTAGTCACTGCTCGAAATCGGCACAATAGCTACGGTGCGACTTAACAGTCCTCGTGCCAGCGCTTCCTCTTGGATTGCCACCGCAAAATCATACCAACTCGCGACCCCAAGATCAGTCCAGTGATAAATACCCGAAGGTGCGGACCGCTCCATAAGGCCCCAAATCGCTCGCGCGATACCTGTAGCCCAAGTCGGAGTACCGATTTGATCGCACACCACCCGAACTTGCTCACGCTCCCGCATCAGCCGCAGCATTGTCAGCACGAAATTTCGCCCAGCAGAGGCATACACCCAGGCAGTACGTAAGACAATGCCAGTTCCATCCAATAGGGCATGACGCTCGCCCGCAAGCTTGGTCACGCCGTACACACTCAATGGGTTAGGCTCATCCATAGGTAAGTAGCCACGATTCGCCCCACCATCAAATACGAAATCGGTCGATAGATGTAGCAAACGACAATCCGCCGACGCCGCAGCTCTCGCGACTATAGCAACGGCTGCATCATTGACAGCTTGCGCCTGAGCGCGCTCATCTTCCGCAAGATCCACCGCCGTATAAGCCGCCGCGTTAACAATCCAATCAGGGCCAATCTCTGCCAGCGCGCGAGCAACCGCCTGCTCATTCCCAATGTCAAGCTCCGCGCGCGATCGAGTCACCACCTCGTGATGCAAGAGCACGCATTGCGCAACCGCCCGACCTACCTGACCCGCGCTACCCAATACCAACACTTTCATGGGAATTTATCGACATCCGCGAAGCTCACGCCCTTGGCATCTTTCCCCGATAAGTTGGGCGCAACGCCAGCGGGTAACGGCCACTCTATTCCCAGCGTGGGGTCATCCCACGCCAACGAGCGCTCGTGCGCTGGGCTATAAACATCCGTGCACTTGTACAAAAAATCCGCTGAAGTCGAAGTAATCAGAATGCCGTGCGCAAGACCCGGCGGCACCCATAGCATGTGTTTATTCTCCGCCGTCAAGTCAGTCGCCCACCAACGTCCAAAACTCGGGCTGCTGCGCCGCAAATCCACTACCGCGTCATATACAGAACCTTCAGTCACTCGCACCAGCTTGCCCTGGGTATGTTGCACCTGCAGGTGCATTCCGCGCAGCGTCCACTGCGTCGAACGACTCTGATTATCCTGCAAAAAAGTCGCGTCAATTCCCGCCTCCTGGAATCTTGCCGCTTGCCATGTCTCCATAAAAAAGCCGCGCTCGTCGCCAAACACTCGCGGCTCAATGAGCATTACGCCCGCAATAGGCGTTGGCATAAACTTCATGTCAGCCCCGGCTCGCGCAGTACGCGCAACAGGTACTCCCCATAGCCGCTCTTAGCCAGCGGCTGCGCGAGCTTCTGTAACTGTCCCGCATCAATAAAACCCATGCGCCAAGCAATCTCCTCCACACAGGCGATTTTCAAGCCCTGTCGCTCCTCAACGATGCGCACGAAAACGCCTGCATCGAGCAAGGAATTATGAGTCCCAGTATCAAGCCAAGCCGTGCCGCGACCTAAGCGCTCGACGTGCAGTGCACCGATCTTTAAATAAGCACGATTTAAATCAGTGATCTCCAACTCCCCACGCGGCGATGGAGCCAAGTTCTTTGCAAACTGCGAGGCGCGTTCATCGTAAAAATATATGCCAGTCACGGCAATATTAGACGGTGGCTTGGCGGGCTTCTCCCACAGCTCCACAGGCTTACCATCGGCACCAAATTGCACCACACCATAACGCTCAGGATCTTGTACCGAGTAGCCGAACACGGTAGCGCCAGACCCACGCTTCGACGCGGTCTGCAGCAGCTCGGATAAATTCGCACCGTAGAAAATATTGTCGCCCAAGATCAATGCTGAAGACGCTCCATCCAAGAATTTTTCACCCAAAACCAACGCTTGCGCAATGCCATTAGGTTGATCTTGAACCACATAATCCATTACTAGGCCCCACTGCTCGCCAGTGCCCAGCAAATCACGAAACGCCGCCGCATCACGCGGGGTCGTAATAATCAAAAATTCCTTAATGCCCGCCAACATTAAGGTTGTCAGCGGATAATAAATCATCGGTTTGTCATACACCGGCAAAAGCTGCTTACTCAATGACAGGGTGATCGGATGCAGCCGCGTACCGCTACCGCCCGCCAAAATAATGCCCTTACGTGGTTTTACCAAGATCTCGCCTCGTGGATTAAATGAATGATGATAGGGTAGCGCAAAAAAACCACTAAAACCCTGTTTTCCGAGTTTCACACCCCGTGCATATCGCTACAATAAGGGTTGATTGCGCGATGCGCCGATCCTCAACTGCTATGTCCTGGAGAACCCGTGTTAATTAAGAAATTAAGCATAAGAATGAGTGTATTAGCCGCCTTATCGGTAACGGCATGCACAGACATCAGCGCGATCGGTAACCCATTCAGCCGGGGCAGTTCTACCCTACATCTCGACGCGCACCCTAAGAAAAGCAGTGCCGTGATTCAAAGGAGTGGCCAACCGGTAGTGTTATTGCTAGGTGCAGTAGTGGACGGACGTGACGATTCCACCACTCACACTATCGGCAAAGTGACTTCGTCGATTGTAGACATGTCCGGCGACTCGTTAAAGCTGGACGAAGACGTTGCTAGCGTCGTATTTAACGGGCTAAAAAACCAGCTGGTAGCAGACGGATTTCAAGTGATCAGTGACTCGGGAGCGCCACACGACTTTGAGCTGACACTGGTCGCCAAGAACTTCCGACTCGACATCGTTGAACGCGACAATTTAAATATTTCGGCCGACCTTAACCTACGTGCGCACTCGGGCGACATCCTGTGGGCGGGCAGCGTGGCTGAAAAATCCAGTCGCTTCGCCGGCGTTTCCGGTGACTCCCGCGTCACGGTGATCGACTATTTGAATAAGGGACTCGCCGCGTGGGCAGTTAAGGCAAGCGCTATGGTACGCGACAGTCTTTTAAGATCGTATCCACAAACTATGGCGCTCAGCGAGCACGCAGAGCGCGCAACTGTGATCATGAGCGGCATCAAGACTCAACAAGACATTAAACCCCGAGAGGCCGTGGTCGTACCGAAGCTAACGGCAGCCGCGGAGCCGATTCTTGCGGTTGCGCCAATCGCCACCCATCAAGGCCTTTTCTCCGTCACAACGACACCCCCCCGAGCGAAAGTTTACGTCGACGATATTTACTATGGAAGCACGCCGTTAAAGCTGGAATTCGATCAAGGTATTGTCTTGTTTCGATTCAAGCTCGAAGGCTACAAGACTGTTTCAGAGAAGGTCTCGATTCGACGCGGTGAGACTACCGAGCTCGATATAAAGTTCGAGAAATAAACGAACGGGTGGCGGTGAGCTCAAATTCACCACCACCCATTAGGTCTTAGCGTATTTGCTCCATATACAGAGCTAATGCGTTCATATCGTCAGGCTTAAGCACGCTCGCGATGCCATTCATAACAACTTGCTCGCGCGAGCCATTATGCAAAGCAATTAACTGCTTGTTAAGATAAGACGCATGCTGTCCCGCTAAGCGAGGAAACTGCTCGTTTCCAGCCGCATCACCCTGATGACAAGCAGAACAGGGGGCAATACCGATGGTGGAGTCACCCTCGCTGTAAATCGTTTTACCCCGCGCGACTGCCGCCGACGCCTTAGCTCCACCTGAGAACGGCGACGGTTTGCTCACAAAAGGTGCTTGCTTGCTGAAGTAGTCCGCTAGCCCGTCAATTTCTGAGTCAGAAAGCTGTGCAGCCACGCCCCACATCATTCCACGAGCATACGGGTCACCGCGCGTCTGCGCCTTAAAGGCGTGCAGCTGTTCCACGATATACCACGCCTTTTGCCCGGCGAGAGCCGGATAGATAGGAGACTTGCTATGTCCTTGCGCTCCGTGACAAATCTGACAGCGCGTAATGGCCGTGTATTCTGCCGCATGCGCCGCCTCAGGAGTAATAGCCACAACTGCCGGTGCGTCAGCAGCCGGTGCTTCGCTCTCTGCCCAAGACTGAGAAGAGAGCGACAACGCTCCCGATGCGGCTACCAAATACATTAATGATCGAATTGTTTTCATATGATTCACTCCGCTTAAAATGCAAACCACATATTGAGGTACATAGTGTCATTGTCAGACGCATTACGTCCGGCACCATCATAGTTAGTGCTACCACCATTGAACTTGGTGTAGTGGGTATACTGCGCCGTCAACTTAACATTCAACCAGGGCAAATAATTGACCTCGGCAATGTATGAATTGGTATCGGGCTTATTCGCCGCGCTAGTCACTACTCCTAATGGAGTTCCGCCGACTACAGCCCCGAGCGTCGGCCCACCGGCTGCGCCGGGATAGAGTCCTGCGTCCGCACTACCACTGGTGTTAACCAGCGCAAGGCTCGCGCCAATTTTACGCTTGTAGTAATAAGTCGCGTCAACCTCCAAGAAATTCAAACTATCCGTGGGGTTGGCCGTACCGCCCGCTGCAAAACCAGCGCCATTCGTAATACTCTCATGAATGTGCGTTACGTGGAATTCGCCAATGTGATTCTCGCCGACGTACTGCAGCTGGGTGTCAAAGGAAACATCTTTGTAATCGTTGGTGGGGCCACCCAAGGCACCCGGCGAGTCGGCTGGCAGTGCGCCCACTGTGCCTGCACCTGGAAATAACTTAAAATTCGCGATCTGCGTGCCCACTTCCAAGGCAAAGGCATCGATGTCCTTTTCGTAAGCGATTCTCAAGTAAGGCGCATTATTGGCCAACACTCCTTGCGACTGACTGTCCAACGGCCCACTGACTTTGGTGATTGGATTGCCCAGCTGGCCCTGTGGCGAATGATGGTAAAAGCCTAATTCGCCGTACAGCTCTTCATTCCACATCACATAACCGGTAAGACCAACCACTTTATACGCTAATGCGGCCTGCAATTGCGGTGCCGAGAAACCCGCGCCCCCCAGGCCTACCCCGGCATTGCCTGGCAGCACATAAGGGAAACCGAATGAAGCCGTAGTGTTATACAAATCCTGCAAACCCGGACTGTTATTTAAGGACAATCCATAGGTTAGTTTTTTCTTATCCGGCAAAATGAAATTGTTGGCGAATCGCATATCGGTATTATCGATATTAATTGTGCCACTACCATAACCATAGGTCAGCTGGGCAAAAGCCCCAAAATGCGGCGCAATCTTGCCGCCCCACAATAAGGACACTTGCTGAGGAAACCCTACCTGAGAACTCTGCGAGGTCGCGTTCGGAATCTGGGAGTCCGGCAACGGCTTCTTAAGGACGGTGTAATCAGACTGTACGAACAACGCCCAACCCGGAATGGGCGGCAGCGACAGCATTAGCTCACCATCGTCAGTTGTGACTTGAATATCCTTTAAATTGTCGAGTTGGTACCCATTCAATTTAAACATGCGTCCAAAGTGCGTCAGCTCAGGATAAACCGTGTGGCAGGATAAACACGCCATACCGGTCTGCCGCGCGAAAATCGGCAGCGCCTGCGCGGAGTTACCCGCCATCATTGCCAATACTAGCCCCGCTAGTGGCGCGGCACGCAACAACTTAAGCGTCGGCCGAACCTTTTTCACCTGTTCCATAGTCTCGTTTCCTTCCAAAAAATGAATCCCACTGTCTCACGATTATCGTTTAGACAGCCATTAAACTGACGCGTCAGCGATTTTTACCTTAGTTTTCCCGAAGGTAGCATACATTATTATCAGTTGCGCAACATTTAAAGTATCTTTTATCCAACAAGTGGATGGTGCGCTAGATACGTACATATGAATACGGAACCGGATGTGCCCTGTTGAGCACGCTAATGTGGTGCTCGAGCAACACGAGCAACATACAGAGGCATTAAACGAGATCTCTCTCAGATCACGCGATCGTGTTTGGAGCTTATGACTTCTTCCGTGGCATCAGGATGTACCACGAAAGCAACATGCTGGAAAAAGCCAGCAACAGACAAAGGCAAGTCGCGACAATGATTAGCATATTTAAATACTCGTATTCCGCTATTAAAACTTAATGGCTTTCGCTAACGGTCCCGACCGAGGACTTGCTGCCCGGGTCGCCATTTTCTAATTTATCGTGACGTTTCAGCGCAATAGCCAAAATACCCACGTAAGCGAACCCAAATATGAACATGCACCAATTCATAAAACCGGCAAAAGTATGCGGATTGTAGTCCATCGGCCACCAACCGCCCCAGTCAGCAAAACCGCCGCGACCGACGAAACACATCACGGCCGCTCCGAATACACTGCCATTCCCCATTCCAGTCACCATACCAGCGACCAGAATTAGCCAAAATGCCCGGGCCGGGATTGATTTTCTTTGCACTTAAGTAAGCCTCTAGTAAAAGATGCCAGCACTGACTCTATACGGAGACAACCAATGGCGCAACAGGCCCGCAGCGAAAGCTTCAACGCGCAGCCGACTCGAATGGACTCAATTCCAGGATGCGCCTACGACTTGCCTCTGCTCCACCGTCTCCAGTGGCTTTTTGCAATATCCACAAAGCCCGCCAAGCATCCACAGCCCAGGGATTGATGTTAAGGATTTTGCGTAACAGATCAGCCTTACTCAAACCGCGCTCGGCCGCAGCGTCAAGACTGGCCAATAGTCGATCAGCCACCTCGTACTGAGTCCAACGATCTTGCGGATCGGCTTCATACGCGAGCCCCAACAGGTGATCCGCCTCCATCACCGAACCTCGCAAAGCCGCCAGCTCGCCACGAACTCGTAGCTCGGTGCCTGCATAGGAGCGCCGAAATTGCTGTTGGCTAGCGAGCGGAACTTGCAATACTCGAGTGGCCAGTTCCATGCTGGGTCGCTGCAATAGTAAAGAACTTAGCAACGCCGCGACGTTACTACCCCCCGCGTACTGCAAGCGCGGCAACAAAAATTCAATCACCGGCGCCCATTCATGCTGCAACGCCCCAGGGCTTTTCCCGATAGGACCCCAATAACGTCCCAACCACTGATTGGCACCCTCCCCGTCAATAATTTCCGAGTGCGCGGCCAAGGCCAGCGCACCCCGCCAACCACCCGCAAGTCCCACATTTGGACCCACCAACGCAAGGTGCAATCCGTCGAGAAACAGTTGCGCATTGGGAAATACCGCCTCAAAGCTACGCAGCACAATCGCCAGCGTTTGCGAATCAAATTGGTTGAGGGCCAGCCACTGCACGAATATTCCGTCCCGCGCCAGCCGCGCACGAACGCGTGTAAATTGCTCCACTGATAAAAGTGAACCCACTCCCGCAAGATCCGGGTGAAACAAGTCGCCAATAATCACATCGTAGTCTTTCGGGCTCGCACTCAAGAAATGCCGCGCATCATCTTGGTAGACGTGCAAACTATTCAATAGCCCATAATTGCTGAGGCTAAAGTAGCGCCTCGCTGCCTCAATACTCCCCGCGGATAATTCCACCGC
>JAYVYN010000231.1:0-6851 GCA_043784265.1 Gammaproteobacteria bacterium
CCCTCATGACGGCCCACAATGCTTTACAGGATACTGAGCCGGGATTTGATGCCCTACTCTCGCGGGCTGCCATTCGCTTGGTCACTCACCTGCATTACGGCCGCATCGACCCGCGCACTGCCGGCTTTGAATTACAAGGATCTCGAAACGATCTGGACGTGGTATCTGCGGTTGCGGGGCTTACCTCGGCCGCAAGCGTTGCCGATTCTCTTGCTGCCGTGGAACCGCAGTTTTATCACTATCGACTGCTTAAGGCGGCTCTGGCCCACTACCGATTACTCGCGGCGGACCCCGGCCTGAGCCAACTGCCGGGCATTGGGCACCGCGCGCTGCAGATCGGCGACCGCTACGGCGGTGAGCCCGCACTGCGTCGTCTGCTGCTAGCGTTAGGCGATCTTTCGGCTCCTGCTCAACTCGCTCCGCCCGCGGCTGACGCTATGCGATTAGACGCCGCACTCAGCGACGCCCTCAAACGTTTCCAGTCACGCCACGGATTGCCTGGCGACGGCACACTCAATGCGGCTACCTACCGGGCGCTGACGACACCTCTGGCACGGCGCGTCCAGCAGATTGAACTTACACTAGAGCGCTGGCGTTGGCTGCCGGCCTTTGACACACCGCCCATCATCGTCAATATTCCTGAATTTCGCCTGTTTGCGTTTAGCTCGACCGAAGACCGAGTTGCCGGCATCCAACAAATGTCGGTCATCGTCGGGCAGACCTATCCGCGTACCCGTACGCCCGTATTTGTGGGCGACATGCGCTATGTGATTTTCAGGCCCTATTGGAACGTCCCACGCAGCATCCTGCTGCACGAAATGCTGCCTAAAATTCAGGCCAATCCAGAATACCTGCAACGTAATAAGCTTGAGATCGTGCGCGGTGAAGGCGACGACGCCACCGCCATGAGGCCGACGCCCGACGTGATCGCTGCGCTCCGCGCAGGTCAGTTGCGATTGCGCCAACAACCGGGCGAGGATAATGCACTAGGTCTGGTGAAATTTATGTTTCCGAACTCGCACAATGTCTACCTGCATTCCACACCCGCGCACCAGCTGTTCGCCCAGTCACGGCGCGCCTTCAGTCACGGTTGCATCCGCGTCAGCGATCCCATGGCGCTTGCAGCCTATGTACTACGTAATGCGTCCGGCGGTTGGGATGCCCAGAAGATTGACGCCGCGATGCGCGGAGCCAATTCCTCGCGCATCGAATTGCTCAAACCGATTCGGGTCATGATCCTCTACGCGACAGCTCAGGCGACGGAGGCGGGACCGGTGGAGTTTTTTGCCGATATCTATGGGCACGATCGAAAATTAGCGCAATTGCTCGCATTGGCTCACGCTTTAGCCTTATGATCCGAACTATATTATTAGGGTTGCCGATGGAAAAATCTGCTAATCAAGACAATTGCGTGGAATCCCTGCACCGGCGCCATTTATTGCGTCAGGCACTGGGCATTTGCGCAGTCGTGGGTTCCGTTTGCGCTTTCCCAGCCCAAGCCGGGGAAGGTAGGCCGCGTAGCCTGCGTTTTGTGCATACCCACACCGGCGAGACGCTCACCGCGCCTTACTTCGATGGCAGTAACTACAGCTCGGACAGCCTCGACCAAGTCAATCTCTTGTTGCGCGATTTTCGCACCGGCGAGAGCCACACTATCGATCCAGCGCTGCTGGATATTCTTTACGATTTACAAGTACGGGCGGATCATGACGCCACTTATGAAATTATCTCTGGCTATCGCTCACCGGCCACGAACGCCATGCTGCACAGCCGATCCAGTGGCGTTGCTGAACACAGTCAGCACTTGCTGGGCAAGGCCATCGATATCCGATTAACCGGCTTTTCCACTCGTCTGTTAAGCGAACACGCTCGCATGCTGGCGCGGGGCGGCGTGGGTTTCTACGGCGCTTCGGACTTCGTGCACGTGGACACCGGACCGGTTCGTACTTGGAGATTGCGGTGAGCGTTAGTGACATTCCCACACTTTTAAAGCAACTGCATATCGAATTGAATCGTGCAAATAGCCTCGATTTAGAATCCAAGGAACTGCTATCTATCCTTGCACAGGATTTCGCGAAATTTGAATCGCAAATGTCTACAGCGCGACAATTAGCGGTGCGCTTCGAGGCTGAACACCCGAGTATCGCCGCAGTATTGCGTCAAGTGACTGACGCATTTTCCAAAGCAGGAATATAAAATTTTATTGCATTGACCATGCGGAAGTTTCTATTCATCGCATTGTGCTGCCTATCGCCGCTGCTTCACGCCGCCGAAGCAGGCAGCATCGAACACACGCGTTGGCACCAAACCGCAGAAAGCGTCTCCATCGTTCGCGATAATTGGGGCATCGCCCATATTTATGGAAACACTGACGCCGATACCGTGTTCGGCACGATTTACGCGCAGGCCGAGGATGACTTTAATCGTATCGAGCACAATTACTTAAACGCCCTGGGTTGGTTAGCCCAAGCCGAAGGGGAAAGCGCCATTTATAGCGATTTGCGGCAACGGTTGTTCATTAACGTCAATACTTTGCAACAGAAATATCGCGTAAGCCCAGCGTGGCTCAAGACCTTGATGGTTGGCTGGGCCGACGGCCTGAATTACTACCTGTCGAAGCATCCGGCCGTAACACCTAAGGTCATTCATCATTTCGAACCTTGGATGGCTTTATCCTTCACGGAAGGCAGCATTGGCGGCGACATTGAAACGATCGACTTGGGAAAGTTGGAAAAATTCTACGCTCAACCTACACCATCGGCGGCACTCATAGCGCCGCTTGTAGAGGAGCCGTGGCCCGGCGGATCGAACGGCTTCGCAATTGCGCCCTCTCTAAGTGCATCACGCCACGCACTTCTTTGGATCAATCCTCATACGTCGTACTATTTTCGCTCAGAGCTACAGATGGTGAGCAAACAGGGATTGAATGTGTATGGCGCGGTAACCTGGGGCCAGTTCTTCATCTATCAAGGATTCAATGCGCACAACGGTTGGATGCACACCTCTTACGGCGGCGATGCAATTGACGAATACGCCGAGAGCATCGTCAAAAAACCTAATGGTATCTTTTACAAGTACGCCGGAAATCTTAGAAGATTGCAAAGCAACGAAGTTAGCATCCCGGTAAAAACTGACCGTGGACTAGCCTATCGAAAATTCACGGTGTATCACAGCCACCATGGCCCGATCATCCGGGTTGAGGGTGAGCGTTGGATCGCGATCAAATTGCTGCAAGATCCCGTACCGGCTTTGTCGCAGTCTTACCTACGCACCAAGACCACGAACTATGCCTCGTTTCGCAAGACCCAGGAACTTCGTACTGACACTTCTAACAATACAGTGTACGCGGACGCGGACGGTACCATTGCATACTTTCACGGAAACTTTATTCCGAAACGAAATACCGCATTCGATTACACACATCCAGTCGACGGCAGCAATCCAGCCACTGAGTGGCAAGGCGCGCATGCGCTGGAAGATTGCATCTCATTACTTAATCCCAGCAATGGCTGGATTGCGAACACCAATAATTGGCCTTTCTCATCGGCCGGTGCCGCAAGTCCCAAGCGCGAGAATTATCCCGCTTACATGTGGACCAAAGGCGAGAATCCACGGGGCCTACATGCCGTCGAGGTTCTACAAGACATTCATAATATGACTTTGGACCGCTTAATCACTGCCGGTTACGACAGTCATCTCACGGGTTTCGAGGTACTGCTGCCGCCGCTTTTCGCGAGCTACGACGCCCTGCGCCCAGATGACTCCCGGCGCCATAATTTAAGCGAGGCCATCGCAATTCTACGTACCTGGGATCGGCGGACCGCCAAGGATTCGGTACCAACCACCGTCGCGATTTTCTGGGGTCAGGAATTGATCGAACGCAAAGGCGCCGACGCGCAAGATGCCGAAGAGCCAGTCTATGATTACTTGGTGGGCAAACTCACCGACGCGGAGCGTGTCGACGCATTGAGTGCTGCCTTGGAAAAATTACAGCGTGACTTCGGTCGCTGGCAAGTTCCCTGGGGTGAGATCAACCGATATCAGCGCTTGACTAACGATATCGTGCAACCGTTTGATGATGCCAAACCCAGTCTGCCAGTAGGTCTTGCGCCCTCGCAATGGGGTGCGCTGGCCTCATTCGACTGGAGCAAGCCCCGCAAAACCCAGAAAATCTACGGAGCAGTCGGCAACAGTTTCGTCGCAGCTGTGGAATTTGGCCCACACATTCATGCCAAAGCCATTATGAGCGGTGGGGAAAGCGGCGATCCGTCTTCGCCTCATTTTAACGATCAAGCCCTATTGTTTACCGAAGGACGCTTTCGCGATGTTCTCTTTACTCCGGAAGAGGTTCGCGCCCACGCGGAACGCAGCTATCATCCTTGAGCTGATCGCGAACCCCCAAAACTATACTATTGTAAGAGTTTGCCTTTTCGCATTCTTGCTTCCTGTATTTTTCATACGCTTACTGCGATCTTAACCAAGAAACAAAGGTCTCGAAGAAAACCTTGAAAGTTTTATTGTCCTGATGCGGGAATTACATACCAATCAACACGCGCCCATGAGCGACTCGCATGAGATTTGGGAGCGACCCGGTGTACGACAGCGTACAGAATTGGCGTTGAATGCGGGTTAGAATATCGTATTTGATTTCTAGGCGGCGCTGGCGGTTATATATATAGTGCCGCTTTACTTATCGGCAGGCTACCTTTTTACTTTCCAGGAGACATTTTATGAAACGACTCATCGTCGCAGCCGCGCTGCTGACCTCGCTTGGCGCGAGTGCTGCGAGTTTGCCTTGCACCATTCATCCGAAGAAAGGCATGACGGACATGGAACTCGTGAAACTTGCCAAAGTCAGCAGAGCGGACGCTGAAAGCACTGCGCTTAAAGCCGTCAACATCAACTCCGCTTCAGTTGAAAGTGGTGAGCTTGAAGCGGAGGGTGGGTGCCTGATTTATAGCTTCGACATCCAAGTACCCGGTAAGAAGTCAATCGTAGAAGTTGCGGTAGATGCTGGTACCGGCAAGGTTCTGGCGAAAAAGAACGAAGGGCCAAAAGCGCAGGCTACCGAAAAAGCTGCCGATGCCGCTGACGCTGCAAAACCGTAGAACTCGCGTAGGCCGGTTTCCCGTGACTGTAAGAGCCTCTTTGAGTACTCCATACCCCGGATACTGATTTCGCTTATGTTGACCGTGACCGCAAACACGGCGGCATGGGCAGCGGCGCGCGCGTTCCAAACCCGTTGGGACGCGCCGCTGGACGGAGGGTGGACGTTGCGTGACGGAACGCGGCTCTTGGGCAGTCACAAGACGTGGCGAGGGCTGATTGTCGCCGTCGTCGCATGTGGCATTGCCGCGCAACTTCTCCGGCTTGGGTTCGGCCTGGGTGCTGCTTTTGGAGCCCTCGCGCTGATCGGAGACGCAGCATCGAGCTTCATCAAGCGTCGCTTGCGGATACGACCCGGTGTCGAGGTGCTCGGGCTCGATCAACTGGCAGAGACGATCTTGCCACTCTTCGTACTGCAGCGACCGCTAGGACTCGGTCTCATTGACATTCTTATCGTTGCCGCAGCATTTGTGCTGCTCGACGTCGCAGCCACGAGGGTACGCCACTTCTGAGGTTCGCTCGCGAAGGTTCTTGACCAGATGCTGTCCAGCCTCTCGGGTCTTATCAAAATCGACGTCGGCCCGAAGTCCGTGAGCCAACGCAGACTGGGTGAGGTTCTCGGCTGCGCAACCCAGCGAAACATAAACATGATGATCGTCAGGATCCACCGCCGGGCAGCGCCGCAGCAAGTCAGGCAGAATTGTGATCGCTTTATCTTCAAGCGCAAACCTCCAACACTGAGTGTTGTGACTCGATGGAGCCCGAATCGCATACCGGACGAGTTCTTGATGCAGCGCTGCATCATGGATGTCGAGCGTGGAGCCTGTACGCCAGGTTTGCGCTACGGCGGCCTCGTAGGCTCGCTGCTCAGACGCAGGAGTGCACGCGGTTAATATCTACGCTCCGCCAAGGACGGCCAGTGCCGATAACACGAGATACCGGCGAGATAAGTTAACCACCTAATTCAAAGGATATTTTTGCGCTTCTCATGCTCCATCCAATAACCAGTTCGTCCGTAATGTTTGTATATGCTTAGTTCATGATCACGGCCTAACTCTACCGTCGGGTCGTAGATCGGCGAATCTTTGATCGCTTGACGAGTTAAATCAATTGACATTTTCTCGTTGCTCCAGCTCACGTCATCAACCCATTCAGGTGAGATGAGAACAGCATGGCCAACGCCCCAATTACTCGTAGCGACGATCAGATAGCGAATTGACCAAGTCGCTTCATCTACAAGTAGGCCTTTCACATGTCCAATGTCCCCATCACTCGCATGCACGCGATACTTACTCACTTCATTGCAACTACGAAGATGCTGTTCATTAGATTTTTGTACGCCGTCTTCTGTTGCAGTATTTGCGGGCTGATTGTTGTTCTCATCAGCAATTCCATCGTACCCCGCGCCTCCGAGCAACACCCCAGGATAGGAGGTCTCACCCCAAATGCCGGACCCCGCCCAATAGAAGGGATACCCGTAGTAACCGAAGTATCGAATTTCATGCTGGCGCGATATCGGCTTGTCGGTGTCGATGTCGGGACTGTTTTTTACCTGTTCACGGGTGATCGAGGCTGGAATTCTGTTGTCTGAGCCCATCGGTTTCCCGATCGCATGCGGGGAGATCAATACGCGGCGACTATTCAGCCACTCGCCGGTGCCCACGACGAAGTAGCGAATGACCCATAATGCATCGTCGAAATAGCAATCTTTGATATGGCCCACGTCGCCGTCAGTCGCGTTCACC
>JAYVYN010000232.1:0-7498 GCA_043784265.1 Gammaproteobacteria bacterium
TGAAATATCTGGACGGATTTTTTACCGTCAATGGCGTGATACCCGACGATAACTATGATGCCGCCGATATGAAGCGCTTATACGGACCGGTACCGGACCTCAAAGACATTAAAGCCACTCGCAATGTGAACCCAGTCAGAGAACTCATTCGTGCCTGGGATCCAGTGGCACAAAAAACCGTCTGGGAGCACGAGACTTCTTCGGGAGTCAGAGGCTACGACGGCGGGATACTGTCAACCGCTGGCAATCTGGTATTTCAGGGGCGCGGCAATGGTGAACTCTGGGTTTATGCCGCCGATACCGGCCAGGTTTTAAAAACCATTCAAACGGGAAGCCATATCATGGCCGCCCCAATGACTTATGCCATTAATGGCGAGCAATTCGTCGCGGTTCAAGTCGGTTATGGCGGCGCCGCCATTACCGTGGGTCCCATCCCTCCGCACAGCGCCGCATTAAAGTATCAAAACATGAATCGCATCATCGCATTCAAACTAGGTGGGGATGTTGTACCTAAGCCAGCGCCGCGTATTTACGAGCCCTTTTTACAACCACCCGCACAAATCGCCAGCGCAGCCGAAATCAAAGCAGGCGAAGTGAAATTTATCGAAGAGTGTTCGCGCTGCCACGTTTTAGGACCCAGCAGCACTCCTGATCTTCGCAGGCTAGACGCCGGGCTGCATCAGGCGTTCAAAGAAGTGGTTTTACGTGGCGCGCTGGGCGCCAATGGTATGGAGCGCTTTGACGATTTACTTAGCGACCGAGACGCCGATAATATACATGGTTACCTGATCGAGCAAAGCTGGCTTGCATACCGAGCGCAGGAAGCCGCAAAAAAACCGAACTAAATTCAAGCACCAACCGCCAATGAAGTCTCATGATGGCCGCTAAATAAGCGGCCATTCTCGGCAAGCATCACGCAACCTAGCGCCAACACACCGCAACACATTGCGCCCATCGCCAGTGGCAACGTAGTGCCACCAAATTCCCAGCCAATTAGAGCACCTATAACCGCTCCGCCGGCCGAGGTGGTAAAACCCTGTAAAGCTACAGCGATACCCGCAACCTTACCCAACGGCTCCATCGCCATTGCTCCGAAATTAGATACCGAAAGACTAAAGGTTGCCATCGTAAATGATTGCAACAATACGAAAGTCCAAATCTTCTCAAAACCAAAGTATGCAACCAACGAATGCATCGCCGTAATCGCAATAAACGCTATTAAGGCCGCGTGCGAAATATGCCGCATACCCAATTTTCCGACAATGAGAGAATTAACATAAGCTGCCATTCCCATGAATATCGCACACAACGCAAACATCCCTGGCATCAGGTTGGCTTGATGAAACACATCAGAAAATATTTGCTGCACGGTACTCACATAGGCAAGTAACGAACCAAACATTAGTGTGGTAGCCAACGTATAGAATACCGAGATGCGATTGTTAAGCACCAGACGAATCGCGCTGAGAATATGCAGACGATTCAAAGTTAACCGATACTCTACGTGCAAAGTCTCCGGTAAGCGTAGATATGCCCACTGCCAAACGACAACACCCACAATCCCACACAGAATAAATATCGACCGCCACGGCAATACCCAAAGAATCAGTTGTCCGAGACTCGGCGCGATAATCGGTACCGTCAGGAACACTACAAAAGTTAGCGACATGACCCGGGCCATATTTCGACCGGAATATAAATCACGAATGACCGAGCGTATGACTACCACGCTGGCGGCCGCCAATCCATGAGCCAAACGCCACACCAGTAACACAGAAAAATTATCGGTTAAACTACACAAAACTGCTGCTAATACATAAAGAGCTACACCACAGATCAGCACGGGGCGTCGCCCAAACCGATCCGCCATTACTCCCCAGAAAAGCTGTCCAATTCCAAACCCTACTATGTATATGGTGATGATCCATTGAGCATGGTTTGGATTGGATACTGTAAGTTCCCTAACAATAGCAGGCAACGCCGGTAGCATCGCGTCGATTGCGAGCGCCTGAATTGACATCAAGGCGGCCGCAAGAGCCACAAACTCAACGAAGCCGATAGCTACCGAAGCATCAGCGCGATCGGTTTTCAACCGCATATAACGAAGCCCAAATTTGAGTTTGGGTTGTTTGAGCATGCGTCATGAAATTTTTCAGCGCCGATTTGCACATCAAAAAAAATGTCTTCTCCTTGCCACTCGCAGCTCGAGCGGCGACGCGATTGACGTAAAAACGACATTTTTCGAAAAACAATAATGTGTTGAGTCGGTAGAGTTTCGACAGTAGATTCCCACGACAACGGAAAGGCCTTCATTTCACGGCGCAACTGCATAACGCTCATCTTATGCAAGGCCTTTATAGCTACGGTCGGATCTTCCGCTCGATACTCTACAAAAATAAGTCGTGCGCGCGGCTTAAGCGCACGAACTAGGCTTTGCGTCATCTCATAGGGAAAAGCTAATTCATGATAAACATCAACCATGACACCTAAGTCCACCGAGTTTGCAGCGAGATTGTCATTCACAACTGATCCTTGCACAGGGGTTACGTTACTCATCCCGGATTGGCCTGCCAAAACTTTTAGAAGTACTATCATCTCGGGCTGGACGTCAACGGCAAATAACTTACCAGGACTGATAAGAGGTGCGATGCGGCGTGACAAATAACCGGAACCCGCACCGATATCCGCGACCGTCATCCCGGGCACAAGCCCCAGTTGTTTGATCAGTAAGTCAGGGCGCTCCTCCTGATCACGAGTGGCGCGATCTAACCACGACGAACCCTCGAAACCCATGACTTTGGCAATCTCGCGCCCCATATAAAACTTGCCTATGCCATCGCCACTGGCACGCCCGCTGCGGTACAAAGGTTCCGCTGACGATGCCTTTGCGAATGATGCGACGCTTGCGATTGCCAGACAAGCACAAGCGACACTCGTAAGACGCAAGCGCAACGGGATGTACCACACTGACAGGCTAGTTGTGCGCGCTAGGCGGCGATCTTGCACATATTGCGCAATGAATCCAGCAATCAAAATGCCGCTGGCCACCGTAGGTTGAAAAAAGTGTGCCAGCCAAGCTATAAGTGCGGGCGCCACGCTCCAAATCCATAAATAATTGCGCTGAGCTTCGCTAAGATCGCTCGACGCCATGGCAACGCCCCAATTGATTGCCCCCACAAAACTTAAGATTACAGCGGCATAAATCAGCAAACTATGGCCACTTGCATCAGAATATCGAGCACTAAAAATTGTCGCCGCGGTTAAGCAAACAAAAGGAATTAATCCTCCATAGCCGAGAAAAACAACCACAGTCGGTATAGAATTTACGGGCTGTCTCGGCATAAGGTTTCATCGTCAAACTTGCGTCAGGCAATAGCTTAACTGACTTAGGTTCATGATAACTATACTTTGTCGCGCGTCTCAGAGGCGTTAGACTGCGGGGATGTTGATCTCTATCGGAAATCGCCACCCAGCCCATCAAGGTCCTTCCGCTATAGAGCGTTGGTATGTTCTGGCGATGCTATGCGCTGTGTACGCTATTAACATTGCGGATCGCTATGTAGTGTCAACTGTGCTTGAGCCGATTCGTCTGGATTTGCAGCTCACAGACACAGGTGTTGCATTTTTAACAGGCGTACCGCTCGCATTATTTTACGTGACGTTTGGGTTACCTATTTCCTGGCTTGCGGATCGCTCAAATCGCCGCAATATTTTGGCTCTGGCATTAACGATCTGGTCAGTATTCACTACGCTATGTGGAGTTTCACGAACTTATTGGCAATTTTTGTTGTATCGAATTGGTGTGGGATTTGGCGAAGCTGGGGGCTTACCACCGTCTTCGGCAATTTTGTCCGATTGCTTCCCAGCAGAGCGACGTCCAATGGCTTTCACAGTGCTCGCGTTGGGTGCCCCGATCGGTGCGTGGATAGGGGCGGATCTTGCAGGTTCGGTGGCACATAGTTATGGTTGGAGGGCGGCGTTCCTGGCATTGGGTGCACCAGGAGTCATTCTGGGTATCGCGGTTTATTTGACTATTCGGGAACCGCAGCGCGGTCGCTTGGACATCAGCAGCTCTACAGACAAGCCGTCAATGATCGACTCACTACGTTTTTTATGGGGTCAACGCGCGGCGTTTCACGTATTGATGACCACCGGAGTATGTTCTTTATGGGGTTGGGGACTGATTTGGTGGACCCCAGCCTTTTTAATGCGCACCTACGGTATGAACGTCGGCGAAGCCGGTGCGCTAACCGGTCCAATTCACTTAATCGGCGGCACGGTTGCCACGCTTGCAACCGCTTGGTTGTTATCTAGACCCAAAATATCCAACCCGCGACACGTGTTATGGATATTGATAATCGGAGTAGGGTTTACCATCATTCCTTCGTTCTTTGCTTACTGGACACACACTCTGTGGGTTGCAAAATGCATGCTGTGGATTTTTATACCGGCGATATATTTCTATATCGGGCCGTGCATGGGTTTGCTACAAAATCTTGCGCCGAGCAACATGCGTTCGATGTTTATCGCGTGGTCTCTGCTAGTAGGCAATGTGCTGAATCTTATCGTCGCACCTCAGTTGGTCGGCATGCTCAGCGACTGGTTCGCAGGCGATAAGGGCGCAAATGCGGAATCGTTACGTCTCGCGTTGCTGATACTTGCACCCACCGGGCTGTGGGCAGTGTGGCATGCCTACGCAGCAACCAAGACTGTGGATGCCGACCAAAGAAGAGCAGCTTCCGTAGCAAGCTTTACCGCTCACCATTCCACAGCCTTGCCAAGATGATCGTAGAATTTACCGGTATCGTGCCTATCCAAGCTCTCAAGCACCGTTAATAGTCGGCTCGCCGAGAGTTCCGGCGCTTGTACTTCCGGTTGCGACTTAGCAAATGGCGCAGATAAGGGTGTCGCTACTGTTCCAGGATGTAACGCGACACAAATTGCGTGTGGCCGAGATCTTGCGAGCTCAATTGCCGCAGTGCGTATAATCTGGTTCAAAGCAGCCTTGGACGCGCGATAACTATACCAACCGCCTAAGCGGTTATCACCAATGCTACCCACTCGTGCCGACAGCACTGCAAACACTGATTTCCCGTCCTGCGGCAGCAAAGGCAAGAAATTTTTCATTACTACAGCAGGACCGATGGTATTTACCGCAAAAGAACGCGCAAGCTTCAAAGCATCAAGTTCGCGCCAGCTTTTCTCGGGCAGTAAATCCTCTGCATGCAATATGCCAGTAGTGACCATCACTATGCGCAGCGGTAGTCCGCACCCGACTACATTTCTGGCCGCAGATTCAACACTTGAGGCTGAAGTAATGTCCAAACAGGGTTCGATGTGCCGAGATAATCCGACGGTCATCGCAAAACGATTGCTCTGTTGCAGTTGACCGAATAGGGCAGCTCCGATTCCACCGGTTGCGCCAACGACTACCGCCATTCCACCCGCAGGAAATGACAACAAAGAGTTCATTTTGCGATCACAGAACCCTCGCGCTGAATTGCAACCCACAATATTGTTTTTTTGCGAACACGAATTGGCAATACGCGCCAATGCATTATGAACGGTGTGCCATCTTTTTTATAATTTATGGCTATCCCTTCGAAATCTGCATTAGTCCGCAATGCTTTGGTGAGTCGATCAATGACTTTTTTATCGGTGGCTAGCCCTTGCAATATTCGCGGTGTTTTACCTAGAACTTCACGAGGGTCATAGCCGGTCAGGACCTTAAATGCCTTATTGGCATATATTATTTTAGCGCTGGCCGTCGCGTCGGTAATTAATATTGAGTCAAAGGTATTTTCCAGAACCGTCGTTAACACCGACAAAACATCCTCTGGCAAGGCTGCAATCAATTTTTTCATAAGATTTCCTAGCGGAGTGAACCAAGAATGAACGTTATTTGCACTCTAACTGAAAAGAAATATACATGATTTTGATCCATTGCGTGGTGATGGTTGAAATATCCGGCAGCTTAAATTTTCATTTACTGATAATCTTTGGTTCAATTACAGTTCATTAGTGAAAATCATGCAGAATACCTCGAAGCAATATAAGCCTGATACGATCGTTGAAGAACCTATTTATCGTAGTGGCGCAGTGGCGCGGCTCAGCGGAATTCCTGTAGAGACTTTGCGGGTCTGGGAGCGGCGATACAACATTGTAGGCCCGCGACAGAGCGCAACCGGACAGCGCCATTACTCGGCGCAAGATGTCACCCGGCTAACAGTAGTTAAACGCTTGGTGGATTTAGGACATGCCATTGGTTCAATCGCAGCGCTTGATTTAGAACAGTTAAAATCCATGTTTGAGCATGCCTCAAACGTTGTGCATACACCCGTCACCGGTAGCCTACGATCCAAAGCTTCGGGTGCGATAAGCATCGCGATCGTGGGCGAGGCGATAGCCTTGCGCTTGAGTTGCCATCCATTTCCTTCAGTACAAGTCATATCGAGCGCTCAAAACCTTGCGCTGGCCTTAAAGACCATGCAGGGAATCACAGCGGATTACCTGATAATCGAACTACCCTCACTGCAGAACGAAACTGCGGCGGCAATTCGCTCGCTTGCGCAGCAGTTAGGCACGCCGCGTGTGGTGGTGGAATACGGCTTTAGCTCCAAACGGGTAGAACAGGAAATGCGTGCTTTAGGCTATCATTTGGCAAAAACACCCATTGCTATGGTTGAGTTGGAGGCCATTTTTGCCCGCAGCGCTATTGCTCCTAAAGCGATTATTCATGCGCCAATGCCGCGTGAGCCAATCCCTCCGCGGCGCTTTGACAATAAGGCCCTAGCTGAAATTGCATTAGCAGCAGTTAGCTTAAACTGCGAGTGCCCGCACCATCTTTCCGACCTTCTGACGCGGCTTGGGAACTTCGAAATCTACAGCGCGGAGTGCGAAAGTCGTAGTCCAGCCGACGCGGCCTTACATCAATACTTACGTCATATAGCCGGTAGCTCACGAGCCATGTTGGAGGCAGCATTAATCCGCGTGGCGGATTCAGAAGGCATTACACTGCCGCCGGCCATAAAACGCACATGATATGACCTTGTATTGTACCGAAAAATATGGTTCAATACAGTTACAGAAGGTTATTAAAGGCGGATTTGATCATGCATGCATCCATTCAAGAACATTTAAAGACGTCGGGGCAACCCGCTCGTCCCATCCGATCGTTAAATCGCGGCTTAGCACTATTGGCTGCGATGAACCGACTCGAAAGAGCTACGATTAATACTCTAGCGGAGGCAGTTCGATTACCGCGAACCACGACTTATCGAATACTGGAGACGTTGCGTCTTGCTGGCTATCTCGACCGTAATTTGCAGGACAGCTCCTATCAGCTGACCGTTCGGGTCCGTGGCCTAGCGCAAGGGTTTGACGATAAAGCCATGGTGGCGCACGTCGCCAAGCCGCATTTAGCGTCACTCTGTACCGCCATTGTGTGGCCTGTCGCCATTTCAACGCCGGCCGGTCCTTGTATGGTGATCCGCGAAAC
>JAYVYN010000233.1:0-3241 GCA_043784265.1 Gammaproteobacteria bacterium
CGAGCACGCACCGCACGGAAATAGGCATCATTATCTAACAACATTTGCGGAGCATAGCCAATCCAACTAAGGATTACTCGCCGTTTTCGGACATGCAATTGGCTACACAATCGAAGTGCAATTGCACAAACAGCCTTCTTTGACGCTAATGGCCTGCAAGCGCATGATTATGATCAAATTAGGGCCACCAGAACAAGATGCGTATGCGCTACAGGAAGCACCTGAATTGGATTGCTCTGACAACCTTTTTAGCTTCTTGTGGTGGCGGTGGTTCATCAGATTCTAAGACACTGATCAGATTCTAAGACACTGAGTGGAAATGGCTGGGTGCAAGGACAATTTGCGCCACGCTCATCCTATGCCGCGATGTGCACAACGCCGCGTACCGGGATTGATTCCATTACTGGTAAAGCGCATTTAGACAGACCCGGTACTGCACTCGATGAGAAAAATTGGTTGCGGTCTTGGACCAATGATCTATATCTTTGGTACAGGGAAGTACCGGACCAAGGTCCGGCCAACTTCACCTCTGCCAGCGCCGATCTCGACTACTTTAAGGTCCTAAAGATCCCCGCGAGCAGAACCACCAGTGGCGGTATCGTGATCCCTAAGGACAAATTTCACTTCCACTACACCACCGCTCGTTGGGAGGCACTGTCTCAATCGGGAGTATCGGCCGGCTACGGAGCGACCTTCGCGTTTATCGCCAATAGACCACCTCGCAATCTGATCGTTGCCTATACCGAACCTAATTCGCCCGCAACATTAGCGCCGGCAAGCTTGGCACACGGAGCACAAATTCTCACTGTCGATACACCGACCACCATCGCCGGCATTAAAATCCCAGGCTGCTCGGTAGCCGACGATTTCTCACATGCGTTAGGCGATACTGCCGAAGGGGTACTCTCATCGGCCTTAAGCTATCGGGCCAACGGCGTATGCTCCACCGGACCTACGGGCTTCCAAGTCAATTCGCGAAAATCAGCACAAAGCTATGGCGTGACCCAAGTGAGTGAAGTACCAGACATAGAGGTGGTGAAATCGATATGGCAAAACAATCGTATTTATCGCACTCAATGATTTTTTTGCAACAGTCGCACCGTCTACGACAAGTCTACCTATTGCCCATAATTACGAGCCTGTTGGCGGCAGCATGCCAACTATCCGCTGGTACGCCATTGGAACCCGCCGTGATTGTGAATCCCAACGCTGCAAGTCGAACAGAACTACTACGCGTGGTACGCGAGGTAGTGCATTCCCATGTTTCGCTTGCCGACGATGCGCTGACCGTATCAAATTGGCTCGTTATCGAACCTACACGACCGCGCGATCCCAACGGATTGCTGATCAACGGCCGCGAGCTACGCAAGCCAGATCGATTTGAACTCTTCAAACAGGACGGGCGCTGCATTCTGACCCAGGTAGAAAGTACATATCGGTGGATACTAACGCAGACTCAGTGCATGCCGGCAACGATCGCCTACCGACCCGGCTTACGAAATTTCAACAAGAATTGATCTGTACTTCCATGCACCGTAGGGTCGAACACTTTAGCGCTACGAGTGTCGCCAGGATTCGCTAACAAATTGCTACTCGCAAGAAACTTAAATCCTGCGGCTTCAACTTCTTTCTTGACCACCTCGACATCAATCCTATGCAGAGTATTGGTGTCACGCGCTCCTGACCCTACTGCGGCGGAATGGTCCAGGACGACATAGATTCCGCCATCTTTCAAAGCTGCAAATACCGATTTGTTAAAATTGATGACATCCAGTCCCGGAATATTGTGCAGGTCATGATAATTCTGTGCCGTGAATATCAAATCCACGGGAGCCGGTGTACTCAATTTTGCAAAAGACACACTCTCGACACTTACGTTAGAATAATTGGGATCCGCAGCAATAGCTCTTACCGCAAGGGACCGATCCGGCATATCGACCGGAGCATTCGCCGGGCGCTCCGTCACGAGAGCGTACACATGGCCCTTAGGTCCTACCGACTTACTGAAAAGGCGCGTGAAATAGCCGCTACCCGGCAACAGCTCGCCCACTTGTGCGCCCAATTTAATGCCGACAAACGCTAATGTCTCCGCTGGTTTACGATTTACATCGCGTTGCTTATCGGTTGCGGGCCTATTAGCGTCCGCGACCGCCGCGCTCACATGGTCTGGAATACTGAGCGCCTGAATCGTGTATGAGAAAAAAGACAGCGATACCAATAAAACTACAGAAATTTTTGAACAGCGAATCATAAAAGACTCCGTTTGTGCGACCAACTGCATTGCACGCAGTATGCTCGCATGCCAACCGAAATCGCAATGCTGTGGATTTTCGCTAGCTTTAATTCACCAGCGTCAGGTTTCTCTGCTTGTCTTTCGAGGCCGGCAACAGATTTGTTACTTCCTTGTCTAAGGTCGCTAACTTGCCACTATGATGCATGGCTAAAGCCAGGAGATACGCGTCCGTCACCTGTCGGTGGCCGACCATCGATAGACTTAAAAAGGTTTCTGCGTTGACCGGTGCGATGTCGTCAGACCAAAATTCGTGTCCTGCTAGGGAAGTCATTTGACGGAGGGCTGCAACGGCCTGTCGCGGACTTACTGCGTCCGGGATAATTTTAGGGTTAGATGAAATCCGAACGAACGCTATTTGCGTAATGGGGCAGGTTGCCCACGCTTTGTGACCTACACGCTCGAACCATTCGTGACCTTGTGAGTGGTGTACATGTTGTGGCCACGCCAGCGCAATTAGAAGATTCACGTCCAATAAATGGACCACTAAATGTCGTCCTCATGTATATGGATATCTTCTAACGTCAGTAGTCGCCCACCCTTCGAAACCGGGAACACCGGAAACCCATTGTGCACCTTGAGCGTAGCCTTTGACTCCAATCCCTGGCGCGCTAGCTCAGATATGACTACGCCAATGCTGGTGGAACGTGCAACAGCAATTTGCCTCGCCGCGTTGAGTACTTCGGGATCAAGACTGAGTGTGGTGCGCATAGCTGTCAATTCCGACGAATGATGCGCATCATATCATCACCGCATCACTGCATCAATTGGGTGGGTATGGGCAGGCGGTCCCGCTCAATCGCGTAAGCTTGATGCAACCTTTTGCACGACAAGAAGGACTCACTCAAGGGTATCTATTATTAATTAACTTAGAGGAATCCATCATGCAATCGCGAAACTCCATTGGGTTACGCAGCGTAACCTTAGTCGCGGGACTCAGTATTTTGGCAA
>JAYVYN010000234.1:0-4676 GCA_043784265.1 Gammaproteobacteria bacterium
ACATTGCCCTTGCCATTTTGGAGCAGCAGCTCCACAGTTTTGACAAATAAAGACGTCTTTAGACTTAACCATGCGCTTCCCTTGGGTTGAACTGTGATCTTAGCATTGCAGCCTATAACCACCGATCGCCTATACTTAACCGTTTTAGGCATAAGACTTATGTGCACCGTATGCGCAAATTTGGCTTAATTGCGATTCTCGCGGGCTTCGGTATTGTGGCATTGGATTTGCTGCTACGGGTTGTTGCGCACTCAATTGCCTGGGTTTGGCTTACAGGGTTAGCGCTGCTTGCCGGCGGAACCGGGCTATTCTTAAGATCTTTATTCTTGGCATCCACGCCAACAATCGCACCCGTGATTGCGGCACGTCCCTCCATGCCCGGTATTGAGACAGCGCAACTTTTAGACAACTTTGAACAACGCTTTGCAGAGCTTAAGGGTCGCAAGCCGAACGCTACAGTCCTCGCTGACCTGTATTCGCTCGCGACCCAGCTGCAACGCCGCCAACGGCTGCCGCAAGCCACTGCGGTTTTTCGTCATTTGGCGCGGCTCGACAACAATTACTTAGATGTTGCCGCACGTTTACGCGGTTTAATGGACTCCGAACTACTAACTCCTAAGGCCGCAATTCCGGCTAATAGCATTGCCCCAGCCGCTGCGGTAGGCAAGCCCGAATCACGATTGGGAAGATATGTGCTCGAGCAAGAAATTGGGCGGGGCGCCATGGGAGTGGTTTACTTGGGGCGAGATACGGCGATTAATCGTTCGGTCGCCATTAAAGCAATCCCCCTCGCAAGTGAATTCAGCGATGCGGAACTGACCGAAGCTCGGGCGAGATTTTTCCGAGAAGCTGAAACAGCCGGCCGACTCAATCATCCCAATATTGTTACAATCTATGATGTTGGTGAGGAACGGGGGCTGGCCTATATCGCGATGGAATACCTTACCGGATGCCATTTAAGTGACCATACGACCCCCGAGAGTCTAATAGAGCCTCGCAAACTATTGGAATTGGTGGGCCGAATCGCCGAAGCACTCGGATTTGCCCATAAACAGCAAGTGGTACACCGTGACATAAAGCCGGCAAATGTAATGTACGATGCGACTACCGACATCTTAAAAATTACCGATTTCGGCATCGCAAGGTTAACCGGCGTTGGCAGCACACGCACCGGGATCATTTTGGGAACACCCTCCTTCATGTCCCCCGAGCAGCTTGACGGACGCGTTGTCACTGGACAATCGGATTTGTTTTCATTGGGAGTTACTCTGTACCAATTATTAACCGGGCATTTGCCCTTTGCGGCCGATACAATGACGGGATTGATGCAACAAATCGTTGAGGCAGCCCATCCACGCTTAAGAGCTATCAGGCCGGATTTGCCAACCTGCCTAGAGGATATCCTGGATCGTGCGCTAGCCAAAAAACCTGAAGATCGTTTTGATTCTGGCGCACATATGGCGGCAGCATTAGACGATTGTCGCTCAACTATGCCTGGCGGGCTGTCATAATACTGGTGACGAAAATGAAACTAGAAGCGAAACAATCCGCATGAGTCTGAGAGGCAAGATCGCAAGCGTAGCCCTTACGGATACGGGAAGAGTGCGCGAACACAACGAAGACATGATTGGCACGGAGCCCGATATAGGGCTATTTGTCTTAGCGGATGGCATGGGTGGATACAACGCTGGAGAAGTAGCCAGCGGCATCGCCGTAAAAACTATTATTAATTTAGTTAAGGACGCTATGGCGCGGGAAAACTTGGGCCAGCGCGATTCGGGCGGATTGACGCGGCCAACTATTATCTTACGCGACGCCATACAACGAGCCAATAAAATCATTTATCACACCTCGAAGACTCAACCGCAATGCGAGGGAATGGGTACTACCGTGGTGGCGTGTTTGTTTCACGACAATAAGATGTCGATTGCGCATGTGGGCGATTCGCGCTTATATCGGCTAAGAGACAATCGATTCGAGCAAATGACCTTGGACCATTCTTTGCTACAGGAACTGGTGGATCGGGGTTTTTATTCACAACAGGAAGCGCAACGCGCGGCCAACAAGAATTACGTTACTCGCGCCTTAGGCGTTGAGGAAAACGTCGAAGTAGAGATTCACGAGCAAGTGGTCCAAAAGAGCGATTATTATGTACTCTGCTCGGACGGGCTATCGGATATGATTGAAGATGAGGATATTCACTTAACAATAAGCACCTTTAATGCTAATCTGGGTACGGTTGCTAGGCAATTGATTCAGCTTTCAAATGATAATGGTGGGCGAGATAATGTATCTGTCATTATGACGCACGTGACTGAGTTGTTTCCCGCTCAGAGACGTATGTTTGACAAGATATTGGGATGGTTTAGCTAGAACTCTGGAGTCTAAATGGCACGCCTGATGCTTAGCTTGGATGGTCAAGTCCTCGCAGAATATAATATGAATAAAGAGCGCTACACGGTGGGGCGCTTACCCGATAACGATATTCGTATCGATAATCCGGCTGTGAGCGGTCATCATTCACTCATCATTAATATTCTGAACGATTCGTTTCTGGAAGACTTAAACAGCACCAATGGAACTTACGTTAACGGAAAACTCATCAAGAAACATGCCATGCAAAATGGCGATGTGATCACCGTCGGCCACCATCAACTGCGTTTTGCCGACAGCCAAAGCGGCAATACCGATCAAGATGAATTTGAAAAAACCATGGTCATTTCGTCCAGCTCTCAGGGCGAGGATCGTATTCGGCGTGTCGGACAAGCGGTCGACCAGGCTGCAAAGGCTGCCCCCAAGCGCAGCGGCATACCGAGCAATGCCACTGCATTGCCGAAAGCTAAACTGCAAGTTTTAAGCGGAGCGTTTGCTGGCCGTGAACTCGAATTGACTAAGGCTCTTACGACGCTGGGTCGTCCCGGAGTTCAAGTGGCTGCAATCACGCGCCGTCCTGAAGGCTATTTTATTGTGCATGTGGATAGCGGTAAGGAAAATGATTTCCCGCAAGTCAACGGGGTACCGATTGGACCGCAGGCCAGAAGACTTAACGACAACGATGTCGTACAACTCGCCAGTGTGAAAATGGGGTTTTTCGAAAGCTAAGGCGAAGCTTTAAGGTGGGCTAATATCGACCGCGACTCGCTGGCTAATTCCGCAGAGTAATTCGTAGGGAATGGTATCGGCCCACACGGCGATTTCTTCTACCGGTAAATCGGCTCCCCACAGAATGACGGGATCCCCGAGCTTGGCACCCGAATGAAGATCTGTGACATCGATGCCGATCATGTCCATGGATACGCGCCCCGCAAGGACCGCGCGTTCACCATTCACTAATACCGGGGTACCGGACATTAAAGCGCGCGGATAACCATCCCCATATCCGATCGCGGCAATGGCGAGTCGTGTCTTGCGCTTAGCCGTCCACGCTCCGCCATAACCCACTTTCTCACCCGCTAATACGTCTTTCACTGCAATGAGGTTTGAGCGTAAAGTCATCACCGCTTTAAGTCCAAAATCCGCACCGGTGGAACCGGTAAGCGGCGACACGCCATAGAGTAGCAACCCCGGTCGAATCCAATCCGCCAAGCCTTCCGGATAGCCTAGTAGCGCGGCTGAATTTTCTATACATCGTTCCCCCGGTAGCGTTCGGCAAGCCTCCGCAAACAGCGCAAGCTGCGCCTGCGTCGCGGCCCTATCGGGCAAGTCCGCCGAAGCCATGTGGGTGAATAAGCCAACCGGTTGGCGTACGTTTGGATTGAGCTGAAGTGTCTTAAGTGCTGACCCAAAATCTGGCGCCTTAAATCCGAGCCTATTCATCCCAGAATCCAGCTTGAGCCAGATCCGAAACTGAAATCCTGCGGGCACCGCGCTCAATAGCTCAATTTGCTCGCGCGTGTGGACCACGAGTTCGAAATTAAACTCGGCAGCGGCTTGGAGCTGGTCTGTATCGAGAACACCCTCTAATAACACCACAGGCAGTTTGATACCCGAATTGCGCAGGCTAATGCCCTCTTCCAATCTAGCCACCGCAAAGGCATCCACTCCATCAAGCGCGCGTGCTGCCGGGATCAGGCCATGACCGTAGGCATTGGCCTTAACGACGGCCATCACGCGCGAATGTGGCGCCATTTTTTTTAGCACCTGCAAGTTGTGCCGCAACGCAGAGCAATCAATCGTTGCGCTAGTGATTGGTTTCAACGAAACACGCCTTCGGCATAGGACTCTGGCGCGTAATTCTCAAATTTAGTGTATTGCCCCAGGAATGTTAATTGCACATCCCCGGTCGGGCCGTTACGTTGTTTGGCAATAATGATATCGGCAATTCCCTTGCGCGTAGTATTGGGGTCATAAACCTCTTCGCGATATATTAAGAGGATGACGTCTGCATCCTGCTCAATAGCTCCGCTTTCGCGAAGATCAGACATCACGGGTTTTTTCTCCACCCGCTGTTCAACGCCACGATTAAGCTGGGATAAGGCAATCACCGGAACTTTAAGCTCTTTAGCTAATGCTTTTAATGATCTAGAGATTTCGGAAATTTCGGTGGCGCGATTCTCCTTGGTGCCCGTTACCTGCATCAACTGCAGGTAATCCACCACAATTAGATCAAGCCCACGCTCACGCTTCAATCGCCGTGCACGCGCACGCACCTCGGTGGGTGTCAAAGCGGGTGTCTC
>JAYVYN010000235.1:0-10439 GCA_043784265.1 Gammaproteobacteria bacterium
GCCCGGCATTGCAGCGTTAAATACCTGAGAAATTTCTCCGTCCAACACGCTCGCTTGGCGATGCGCTTTGCGGATTTGCAATCCTTGGGCGAGCAAATGAGCGACCAACAGCCCCGCACCTAAATACGCCGCAACACGCCATCGCTGCCAACGCGCACCGTAATCGGTAGATCTTGCAAACTCACCTTGAAGCAGATTTACCGCCTCCGAGCGATGTTGTTCACGCCCCAACCATGGTAAAGGTCCATCCGCTAACAGCTGAATTTTAAGCGACTCAAATTGGTCGCTGAGATTTTCGAATTCCGCTTTGATCGTGACCCAATCCTCACGCGTTACATATAAAATAATATTTTCTAAGGGTTTTTGCTCGGCACTGACTTCGACAGGATGCGGGTCTGTAATCACGCCGGCCAGAATCAATGCATCGGCTAGCGGGGTCACTTCCACGGAAAACGGTAATGAGGCGGGTCGGCGCACGCCCAACCTACCGCCTTCAAACCACAACACAGTAGCCCCTGGATTATCGGGCATCAGAGCAAGGTCGACATACAGCGCGCTAGGTTCAATGCCTGCGCTCTTAAGCGTGCTCATCCAAGCCTGCATTACCTGACGCGAGACTACCGCAACCGGTGTTCCGCCTGTTTCGCGACGCCTACCTAGCGCGAAATATAGATGATCAACGTCTTCGGTGAGCTGCTCCTCTAGGGCAAATGGCACGGCACGGGCAAGCTTGGCACTGTTGCCGGGGGGAAGTTCCGGTTCTGCCATCAGCACTTCCGATGCTGGCACCAAAACCACCACTTTAGCGTTACGCGCCACCGCTGCCGCGAGGCTCAAAGGCCCCCGTTGACGCGGGTTGCCAGCGCCGCCGAATTCATCGAGCGAGAGCCATTCATAGTCCGCATTCGCATGCGCGTGCGGGAGTCGTAAAAAGAGGGTATTAGGCATAGTTTTAAAGGGTTCCAAAACTGCGTAGCAATGGCGTAATTTTGCCACCAGTGCCGCGCTGCAAAAGACTGTACAAGGTGAATTGGGTGGTGCCAAGTGTTACATGCGTGGTTAAGCGAAAAAAATCACTACTCTCGGCAATTTGACTCTGAATCTGCGCGAAATCAGCTGGTGGCATCATATTCTGCAGCGTTTTAATGTCGGGGAAGCAACCGTTTTTTCGATTTGCCGTAAGGACCTTCGGGCTAGTAGAAAAATTACCGTGTAAATCTTTGGTCAAACTTTCAAGTACATATACGGGCGCCGTACAAACATTGAGCTTAGTCGAGATCGGTAAGGCCGTGACATAGGGCGCGATTTTTCGGTAGCGCTCGAGACCAAAGCCCGGCAGGTTCATCAATTCCGTAGGGCTTAGCATCGGAAAATTAGCCGTCAAATAGGGCGGATCCAGTGCGGTGTAGACGCTGTCCTCGGCGCCGTCCGGACCACCGGGCAGGCTATCGGGGTCGATCCAGTCACGAGCCATTTGCGCCCACTTAGTCTCAAGCCCGAGGGATACCAATAACTGTTCAAATTGTGCAAAGGGTACGGGATCCGGTTCAAACTTTTGCGTGGTGGCGTTACGCACCATTCGTCCCAAATTATTTAAATTAAAGCGACCCTGTAAATCTTCCAGAGTACCTTCAACCGTGCCGATCGGTTCGCCCTCGGCGTCATTCGGTGGCGTAATAGGAAAGGGCGGTATGGGCTGGGCCCACGCATCCGCCAGAGTGACCTGGGCACCCTGCTTACCTCCTTGCTGTACGCTTTGCATCAGTCCATCGGCCGCCAACGCTTCGGCACCCAGACTAAAATGCAAGGCCTGCTCAGCCCCCAGAATGCCGATGGTTCGTTGCCGCTCAAGATAGCCGTCAAAGGTAATCTTGGTCGCGAGAATGGTCGCGAGCGCCACCAATACTAAGGCGATGATCAGCGCGACCCCGCGTTGACGCGGCTGGCCCTGCAAACGCTGGCTCTGCGGGCGCTGGCGAATCATCCTGCCACCTCAATAAGCCTACGCACCTTACCCCAGTCTTTGAATTCCACCACAATCTCGACCGCGACCGGACGAGTCCAGAAACTGACCGTTGGGGCTAACGAAGCAGGTGGCCATTGGTTGCTCCACACTTGATTGTTGTCCAGAAAACGCAGCTGTACGCTTTTAACCTTGGTCAATAAGTCCTGTACTACAGGCTTCGTGCCGGTGGTCGCATCTAATGCGTTTTGATAGCTACGTTTTAATACCTCGTCAACCAATTGGTAGGACACACGCTGCAGGGTGCTGCGCTGTTGTCCGGCAGTATTCGACCAGCCGGCGCGAGTCAAATCGATCAGTGAAACCGTGGACGAGTTCAAGCCGATAGTGCTACTACCAGCACCACTCTCACTTGCCCTTAAGGCGGGCAGGGTAGGGGTGGCTGCAAGTCCTAAAGGGTCACGCACGGGTCGGGGTACCAATTGTGAGAAATCCTGTACGAGCATACGTAAGCCGAATTCGATTTCACGAGTACGCATCAATGATTCTCCGGTACGCTCGGCCGAAAGACGCGCTGCACGATAGGTGCCGTAGCCGAGCGCCGACATGATGCTTAAAATCAGCAACGCGACCAATATTTCGATGAGCGTAAAACCACGCATGGCCCGCATCTGCGATTGTGCGGCTCTGTCTGCACAAGCTGGTCTCATCACTAGCCTCCGCCCCCATTTTTGGGAACTGCCCCACCGGGTATGGGAACCCCCCCCGCGGGTCCCGGGCCGCCTGGGGGTCCTGCCCCTTGCGCAGTAATGGCAGCCCAATCACCGATGGCCGGATTATTAGAGCTACCCGCAGGCATCAAAGCGGACCCTAAAAAAGTACTGGACTCCGCCAGTGGGTTGCCCGTGGCCTTAGCGTCGCCCGCCCAAACGCGCACCACCACACGGCGCATCGAGGCATTGCTAGTATCGAAATAACGCGTGTCGTAGTGCCAGTGGCGATTGGCGTATTCCAGTTCGGCCGCATCGGCATACAAGCCAGATTGCTTGAGACTCAAGCGTACTTCGACTAAGCGATTAAGCGCAATCCACTGCGCAAGGGCCTTATCTCGCAAATAGCCGCTGGAGCGCGCGGAGCTACTGACGGTTATCATTAACGCGGTAAGGCCTAACGCCACAATTACCAACGCGACTAAGACCTCCACCAAAGTAAAACCGCGAATAGAAATTATCCGGGCGCTTTGCTTCATGGGTTTTTCCCTGCAGATCTTGGCTCGCTATGTGATGAGTTCTCGCGTGCAATTTTGCCGAGAGCGTCGCCGGTGACGCTGGTTTTTGTTTGTGTGGCATCGCGTTGCAAAATCAATCGAAATGGTGTTCCTTCGCCGCTCGCGGCCACGGCAATTTGCGGAGGCGTGGGCTGATCACTAGCGAAAGTTTTATCGGCTTGTTTAAGCACCACTGTGTGGGCGTCTAGCTGTAGTTGAAAACTAAGTCCTGCGGGCAAATCGCGATGCCGAAACTGGGATTCGTGGTCCATCGCAAACCACCGATCGCGCCTTGTTTCATATTCCAGAAATTCGTATGAGGTCGGTGCCAACCTTAAACCAAAATCGCGGCCTTCGAGTAACGCACGCTCATGTAACAAACTTAGTAACCCTTCGATCCGCCGACTTTCATCGTCCAACTGAGTGTCGCGGCCCGCAACGTTAATCGAAAGCACAGCGAAAGAAATAACGATGGCGATGATGACCACCACCACCAAAATTTCGACCAGGGTGAAGCCCTTGCTGCGCATCAAAGCAATTGTCGACCTCGCGGTCGAGTTATTTTTGATCGAGAGTTGCCGTAGAGATATCCGCGTCGTAACCCTCACCACCCGGCTTTCCGTCGCGTCCGAAGGATACAATCTCGTAGTCTCGACCGTCTGCACCCGGACTGACATATTGGTAGGGTTTGTTCCACGGGTCTTTCGGTAGTGCGGGAAGATACCCGCCAGATCGATAATTGGTGATGGTGGGATCGATAGGCTGTTTAACTAAAGCCAGCAATCCTTGCTCGGTGGTGGGATATTTAAAGTTATCTAAGCGGTACAAATCCAATGCGGTTTGGATCGCGCGGACATCACTTTGAGCGCGCGTAACCCGTGCCTTATCGACATTCTCTAGAATTTTAGGTACGACAAGCGCCCCTAGCACTGCCAGAATCACCACCACGACCATGATTTCGATTAGAGTAAAACCATATTGACTTTTGCGCATAATAACCTCGGTTGAGCTTATGAATGATACCAAAATAGCGCGTCTAGCGCCGATTACTAAAGCCCTACAATGGGACTGCGGTCGTGGCATTTGGTTGATCGGTTTATTGCTCTTCCTGCATTTAGTGTTGGGTATGGGCGACAGTATCACGGCATTGTTGCGCTATGACCGGGGCGCTATCGCGGCGGGTGGATGGTGGCGTCTTTTGACGGCACATGTCGTGCATTTAGACCTGCATCACCTGATTCTCAATGAATTGGGTCTGGTCTTGATCTGGAGTCTTTTTGCGACGGATTTTAACGTGGTGGAGTGGTGCGTCGTGGTGCTCTTGAGCGCGTTAGCCATCAGTTCGGGTTTGTGGTGGGGTAGCCCCTATGTTACTTGGTATGTGGGTGCTTCAGGGGTGTTGCATGCGGTGATGGCGGCGGGGGCTGCACGGCATTGGCTAATGGGTCAATGGGATCGGTGGATTTTGCTGATCGGCCTTGCAGTGAAATTGATTTATGAGCGCGGATTTTCGCAACCGACACCGATGATTGTTATAGATGCTCATTTATACGGTGTGCTGGCAGGATTCGCGATAGGTGTCGCCCTGACCTTGAGGATGGCTATAATCCGTGAGCGCTTAGTTTAGGAATTAAAGGAATTTTATGTCGCTTGCGATGGTGTTTCCGGGACAGGGTTCGCAAAGTTTGGGCATGATGAGCAAGCTAAACGAAGTGGCACCTGAGATTCAGGCGACCTTTGCAGAGGCTTCGGAGGTCCTAGGTTATGACTTGTGGAAAATTTGCCAAGAAGGACCCATCGAGTCTTTAAATGCCACCGAATGTACCCAACCTGCGATGTTGGCGGCGGGTGTGGCGACCTTCCGGCTGTGGCGCGCGCGCGGTGGCGCAAATCCCACAATGATGGCCGGCCATAGTTTGGGCGAGTTTTCAGCGCTGGTCGCCGCTGGCCGATTGGATTTTAAAACGGCTGTTGGGTTGGTGAAATTTCGTGCCGAGTCGATGCAAGCGGCGGTCCCACCAGGATTGGGCGCCATGGCGGCGATTCTCGGTTTAGAAGATACTGATATAGAGAGCGCCTGTGAACAAGCCGCTCAAGGCGAAATTGTGGAAGCCGTCAATTTCAACTCGCCAGGCCAGGTGGTGATTGCTGGACATGCCACCGCGGTGACACGGGCGATTGAAATTGCGACAGCTAAGGGTGCAAAGCGCGCCTTGCTGTTGCCGGTAAGCGTGCCATCCCATAGCTCCTTGATGCGGCCCGCTGCGCTTCGTCTGAGTGAACGACTTGCCATGATTCCAATAGCGGCAAGGCCGTCGTTTCAGGTGTCACGCTATGGGGTTGACATCAAAGTCGATGCAAGCAGTGACGACATTCGGGCCGGATTGGTAAAACAATTGCACACACCGGTGTATTGGGCCGCGACCGTGCGCACTATGATTGCGGCGGGTGCCACCGAAATTATTGAGTGTGGACCCGGCAAGGTATTGACCGGATTGAATCGACGCGTCGATAAAAATCGCGGATTGAAAATGCTGGCGCTGGAGGATCCCCAAGGTTTGGAAGATGCATTAAATACGGTGAATCAATGACCAAGAGTGACATGCTTAAGGGCGAAATTGCATTGGTCACGGGTGCATCCAGAGGAATCGGAGCGGCAATCGCGAGCACTCTTAGCGATCACGGGGCTAGGGTTATCGGTACCGCAACCAGTCTTGAGGGAGCGGCAAAAATCAACGCCGTGCTGGTAGCTGAAGGAGGGCGCGGAGCGGTACTTGACGTGACCCAACAGGATTCTATCGATACCTTAGTCAAGGACATCGAATCCAAAGAAGGACCGATTAGTATTTTGTGTAATAACGCGGGTATTACCCGTGACACTTTGTTATTGCGCATGAAACAGGACGATTGGGATGTGGTTTTAGAGACCAATTTAGCTTCAGTGTTCAGACTTTCTAAAGCGGTATTGCGCGGCATGATGAAGGCCCGTAAGGGACGCATTGTCAGTATCGCGTCCATTGTTGGATTGACTGGCAATCCCGGTCAGGCGAATTATGCTGCGGCGAAGGCCGGTATGATTGCGTTTACCAAGTCACTGGCACGGGAGGTGGGTTCACGGGGTATAACCGCCAATGTGGTGGCGCCGGGATTTATTGACACGGATATGACCCGCGCGCTGAGTGACGCGCAACGGTCAGCATTGATGGGCCAGATTCCTCTGGCGCGTCTGGGCCAACCGGATGACATTGCCGCTGCTGTGTTGTTTTTTTGTTCTAGTGCGGCCGCCTATATTACGGGCGAGACCTTGCACGTAAACGGCGGGATGTATATGGCTTGAAGAGGGGTTTTCGTCCCTAAACTAGCTGATTTGTCAAGCCACATTAAGATACGGAGTAGCCAATTATGCGTTCATAGTAGCCGTATTGGTTTTGTTCACATAAAATACGCGCCCTGCCGAATAGACGGCGCGCATCCATAGCAATCCTGAAAGGACACCATAACGATGAGTACTGTTGAGCAGCAGGTTAAAAAGATTGTCGCAGAGCAATTAGGCGTCAAAGCGGAAGAGGTCACCAATGATGCGTCTTTTGTGGACGACTTAGGTGCAGACTCTTTGGACACCGTAGAACTAGTGATGGCGCTTGAGGAAGAGTTCGAAACTGAAATTCCTGATGAAGACGCCGAAAAGATTACCACGGTACAGCAGGCAGTTGACTACATCAATTCCCACAAGGGCAAGACCTAAGACGCTAAGGTGAGGAGCTGCCGTTGAGCAAACGACGCGTGGTAGTAGTAGGCCTTGGCGTCGTGTCTCCCGTGGGGAACGATGTCAAGAGCGCGTGGGCGTCAATTGTAGCGGGTCGCAGTGGAATTGCGACTGTGACCCGATTTGACACGAGTAATTTCCCGGTCCACTTTGGTGGCGAGATTCGAGATCTTGAGTTAGCGGCCTACATGAGCGCGAAAGATGCGCGCCGTATGGATGCCTTTATGCAATACGGTGTAGTAGCCGGTACCCAAGCTATGCGAGATTCTGGGCTAGTGATAACCGAGCAGAATTCTGATCGTGTCGGTGTAATGATGGGTTCTGGAATGGGCGGTCTTGAGTCCATCGAACAGACTTATGAGAAATATCTTGAGACTCACTCCCCTAAGAAAATTTCACCATTTTTTATTCCCGCCAGCATCATTAATTTGGTAAGCGGACATTTGTCGATGGCATTTAATTTGACGGGACCAAATTTAGCGATCGCGACCGCCTGTACTACCTCGACGCATGCTCTGGGTTTGGCCATGCGCCTTATTCAATATGGCGATGCAGACGCCATGTTGGCGGGAGGTTCCGAAATGGCCACCTGTATCACGGGAGTGAGCGGTTTCGCGCAGGCTAAGGCCATATCGCTTCGCAATGACAATCCTACTGCCGCCAGTCGACCGTGGGATAGGGATCGCGATGGATTCGTGATGGGCGATGGCGCCGGAGCTATGCTACTTGAGGAATACGAACACGCGAAGGCTCGGGGTGCGAATATTTATGCCGAGCTGGTGGGCTTCGGTATGAGTGGGGATGCCTTCCACGTGACCGCGCCGCCAGAAAACGGCGAAGGTGCGCGTAAAGCGATGGCCAAAGCGTTAGTGGACGCTTCGCTGAACCCTAGCCAGGTGCAATACGTTAATGCTCATGCAACCTCCACTGAATTAGGCGATCGAGCCGAGACCACGGCGATCCGGCGCGCGTTTGGCGAAGCTGCCAATAAATTGATGGTCAGTTCCACCAAGTCTATGACCGGCCATTTACTAGGGGCCGCTGGCGCGGTTGAGGCGATTATCTCGGTGTTGGCATTACGCGATCAAGTCGTGCCGCCAACTATCAACTTAGAGCATCCCGGCGAGGGTTGTGATTTGGACTACGTGCCCAAAATCGCACGTCAGGCCCAGTTGCAATACACCTTGTCGAATTCGTTTGGATTTGGTGGCACTAACGGTTCGCTCATTTTCCGCCGACATTGAGCCTCTGCGGCTCGTCGAGCGGTTTCCGGAGCGCTATCCGGGGCTTCTAGAAAGTTCTAGCGTGGGCCGATTCGATATACTCCCTATCAGCTCCGGTGAGACCTTGAAGCTCACTGCGCCTGGATTATTGCACGGGCCTTTTGCGGCGACCGGTAAATTTCTCGATGCCCTAGAGCAATGGTGGCTTGCGCTGCAGTCGCCGCAAGTTGTTGCGCCGATAGCCTATCCACAGCTGCCGTTCAAAGGCGGATGGTTGGTATACCTGGGCTACGAATTGGCTGCGGAAATTGAACCTCATTTAAAGTTACCTCCAAGTCCGGATCCGATAATTGCGTGGGCGGTTCGAACGCCGGCAGCATGGATTCGCGATCGGGTCGACATGCGAAATTGGCTGATTGCTGAGCCTGGGTGTGAAGAGTTGTTGAATCAATTTGAACAGCATGTTGCGGTTTTGAGTGCGCCGGCAGGGAATGCGTTTGTTGGGGTGGATACCCCGCCGACCATTAATATACAAGAAGAGGCGGGCGAGAAATTTGAAAGGGCGGTTCGACGCGCGCTGGAATACACGGCAGCGGGCGAAGTCTATCAGACCAATTTGTCGCGTCAGTGGTCGGGTCACTCGTCGGCAATCGATCCGACAGCAATCTATTTGCAATTGCGCTCTCAAAATCCTAGCCCCTTCGCGGCGATTCTACGCCAGGGGGATTTTAGTTTGCTGTCCTCTTCGCCCGAAAGACTGTTCTGTATTGTCGATGGCGTGGTTTCGACTCGGCCGATTGCGGGAACGCGACCGCGAGGAACTACCCCGGACGAGGATTCGCAACTGATAAAAAGCTTGCTTGAAAACGCCAAGGAACGTGCCGAGCATGTGATGTTAATCGATTTAGAACGTAATGACTTGGGTAAGGTGTGTCGGGCAGGCTCGGTACGAGTAGATGAGTTCATGAGTGTCGAGACCTACGCCCATGTGCATCATATCGTCTCTAACATTAGCGGTACACTACGCGAAGATGTATCGCCTGTTGCCGTTATTCGTGCATTATTTCCCGGCGGTACCATTACGGGATGCCCCAAAATTCGATGCATGCAAATTATCGCTGAACTAGAACAACAGGGCCGGGGGGCCTACACCGGATCACTCGGTTACTTGAACCGCGACGGTAGCTGTGATTTTAATATTTTAATTCGTACAATCACTGTGCAGGGCAACACCGTCGGATTTCGAGCAGGTGCTGGCATTGTGGCGGACTCGCAGCCGAGCCTCGAGCTTGCCGAGACTCGTGCTAAGGCTGAGGGCCTACGCCGGGCTTTGGTGATTGCTTGATAAAAATTTGGATTAATGGTCGTATTGCTAGCCAAATTGATTGTCGTGATCGTGGCTTAAACTATGGCGATGGCCTATTTGAAACTCTGTGTGTAACGAGACGCGTTCCACGACTACTGGATTATCATCTTGAGCGTTTATATAGTGGTTGTGAGCGACTTAAAATCATTCCGCCTAAGTTAGCATTGATTCGGCATGAGCTTGAGAAAGTAGCCGCGCTTCGCAACTCCGGGGTATTAAAATTAGTCCTAACTCGCGGCGTAGGCGCGCGAGGTTATCGTCCCACCGGCCGTGAGCGCTGTGTTCGAATTCTGGCACTATATCCGTTCTCACGGGTCGCCGCGCCGCGCTCACGCACCTGGCATGTCAGACTATGCACCACCCGCTTGGGAACCAACATTACACTGGCAGGCTTAAAGACACTTAATCGTTTGGAATCTGTAATGGCACGCTCAGAGTGGCAAAATTCGCGCATAGCGGAGGGACTTATGATGGACGCCGACGAAAACATTGTCTGCGGTACCATGTCTAATCTATTCGTACGGCGAGGCACACGGTTGATGACGCCACTCTTGGATCGATGCGGAGTGGCAGGGGTGATGCGACGCTGGGTGTTAAGCCAGACCGATGCTTTGAATTTAAAAGCCTATCAGTTACGGCTACGGTGGAAAGATATAGCCAACGCTGAAGAGGTATTTATGTGTAATGCGTTAGTCGGTATCGTCCCGATTGCTAAATTAATTCGTCGAGGTGAGTCCATTCTACCGCCTCAAGTTAGCACGGCCGTTCATTTACAGCGACGATTGGACTTGTTATGAGCACTGTGAAGCATTTAACCGGGATCATCGTGCTGGTGGCGGTGCTGCTGATAGGGT
>JAYVYN010000236.1:0-5099 GCA_043784265.1 Gammaproteobacteria bacterium
GCCGAAAGAGGAGCGCGAATCGAATCGTGGAACCGCAAGAACAAGCTCGGTTGGACGCCTCTACGGATTGGAGAAGGAGTTCATCGCACGGGCAACTTACGCCCGTCTCCGCCGACTGCTGCTGCGCTCCGCAAGGTCATGAGTGCTGCGGGTGTCTCCACCGAACTGGATGCTCCTGGCCTTGACACCCCCGTCCGGTGATTCAAATGGGGCACAGAGGCCGCTGGCGCAAACTTTGAGAGCGGGCACAATCTTGGCGAAATTCGCCTGTTCGATGCCGCCGATAACCATTTCCGCAGGCTCGAAGCTCTTCAGTACCCTCAGGGACGACTGCCAGACCCACGGTAAAGAATTGCGCCATTTAGCCCGACGGTGCGTGATTGGCTCAAGTGATACTGTTGAGCGCATGGATGAGATTGTCGTTATTGTCGAAAGATGTCCTGTATTCTGGACATCTTGTCGCGCCTTGGGACGAGCCTCAGGTAACGGCGGCATTTCGACCCAGGCGACCGACTTGCGCGAACTCCAGGAGCATGTCGATGATGCCGTGCGATGCCATTTCGAACCGGGCTCGATGCCAAAGTCGATCCGCTACCATTTCGTGTCAGATCCAGTTCTCGCCACCGCATGAAACTTCCGCCCAACGTTTCGGGTCGCTATGCCGCGCCCTGGCTCGAATGGGCTATGTTCGAATGGGCCAGACAGGTTCTCCCCTAAAGTTGAAAAATGGTAGTCGGACCCTTAGCGTCCCTGCCCATGGCTCGATTGCTCCCGGAACCCTAGCCAACATTCTTCGTCAAGCGAGCGTCGACATTGAGGAGTTGCATCGGCACCTGCGCTGAGCGGCGGTCTCTTGTTGCCCCACCTAGGACTTAAACCTGATTTCATTGGCGTTGTAAGAACTCATCACTCCGGGCCTCCAGGCAACCATTCCTGCCGTAGTTGGCTCCACCTCGCATCAGGAAATATCTTAGCGGCGTCCTCGTCTTGCGCCGCGTCCTTCCCGGCCACCGATTCACGCAAGCTCAGTGAACGTGATTCGATTATTGCGCGCAAATTTAGGCCCGAGCTTCCCTATTATCGGCGTCGGCGGGATTACCGATGCCAGCCATGCTCTCGCCACCTTAAAGGCGGGGGCTAATCTATTGCAGATATACACCGGTTTCGCGTACCGTGGCGGCGCGCTAATCAACGAAATTATCGATGCCCTTTAACCTTAACCAACAGGCTATAGACGATTTTCGACGCGATGGCGCCGTCGTATTGCGCAAACTCTTCAGCCCGCAAGAACTGCAAATACTCACCGCAGGCATTGAGGAGAATTTAAAAAACTTAAGCCCGCGCGCAAAAATTGCGAGCAGTGCCGATGATCCAGGCTACTTCGTCGAAGATTTTTGCAATTGGCGACACAATAGCCACTATCGCCGTTTTATTTTCGAATCCAATCTTGCGCACAGTGCAGCTCAGCTCATGCAAAGTGCTAGCGCACGCCTTTATCATGATCACATGCTCACCAAAGAACCCGGTACTCGGCAACGTACCCCCTGGCACCAAGATCAACCCTACTACAATATTAGCGGACAGCAAAACGCCAGTTTCTGGATCCCGGTGGACCCTGTAGCCCAAGCATCGACGCTAGAGCTCATTGCCGGATCACATCGCGGCCCTTGGCTAATGCCGAGGACATTTCAGGATGCACAAGCCCAATGGTTTCCCGAAGGCAGCCTCGCAGACATACCCGAAATCGATACCCACCGCGATGATTTTCCCATTCTCGGGTGGGCGCTTGAACCCGGCGATGCCGTGTGTTTTCACATGCTAACTTTACATGCCGCCGCCGGCATTGAGACAGGCCATCGCCGCCGCGTCTTCTCGGTACGCTTTTTAGGCGACGATATTACGCATGCACCACGCCGCTGGGTTACGTCTCCAGACTTTCCAGGTCTCATCGACGAGCTACCCCCAGGCGCACCCATGAATCATCCGCTGTTCCCGCGTCTGTGGCCTGCCGAAGAGCAGGATTAGCGCGGCGCTTCAACCTCGAATCCCGCGGCCCGCAAATCATCGAATAAACCGCCATGTTCTTGCAACTGATCAATATTCAGCACCGCCAAAACATCACCATGTCGTAAAGCCGCCTCCACGCCGACCAACCAGCTGCGGCGTATTTGTGCCATTAAATTGCCGGACGCACTTGAGTTTGAGCTCAGCGCTGCGACACAGGCCTCCACTTCCGGCAGTGGCGGCAATGCTTGAATACGTACAATATCGCCAATGGCCCACGCCCGTGCACGCTCCACCAATCGCGGCAAACCACTCTCGACCGTTTCCAGCGCGGCGCCCACGCAAGTATTTTCCGTCGCGGGCGGAAGATTTTTTAATACTTCCAGCGCATCACGTACGCCCGCAATACTCACCTCATCCACTGCAACGCGATGTTTGTCTGCAAGCACGCGCACTTCGGCGCCCAAATCTAGCCGTGACGACAACCCCACCGTTCTGAGTGCGTGCTCCTGCAAAAATGCCCCCGCAAGTATCGGGCGGTAGCGTTCCCATTTATCGGTACTGAGTCTGTATTTCATTCGCAACGCTGTGAAGCGAATATAGAGATCATGCGGCAATACATCGTGCAAGCGCTTGCCCCCTTGCACCATAAATAGGTCACGCCGAGTCAGCAATAGCCACGCAGCGCGCGTGATACCAATTTGTACGGGTTTAGCCAGTAGAACCCGGTGCACCTTGCCAAGCACCTGTTCAACCTGGGTTGACCGCCAAGTCACGCTTTTAGGTAACGGCGCGACGGTCCCTAATATCCACAATTGTGAATCACCCCGCACCAGGTGCCACAAACCAGGCCCCGTACGTTCACCGGTCACCACAATTTCATCTAAAGCGCTAATGCTGATTGCCGAGCGCGACTCAAGCATAGCGCCCGCGCCTATGAATAACCCTAGCAACACAGCCATCGCACGCGTCGAACAATAAGCCAAACTCTTAATCTTCAGCGAGTCAGAGCCTTGAGATAATTATAATAGAATTCTACGCCACCATAATACGATTCAACTTTAACGCGCTCATCGCGTCCATGTTCGCGGTGCCCATCACGATCAACCGCGATGCCATTCACGCCATAACTCGGCATACCCGCAACCGAGGTATAGATGCTGTCCGAGGCCCCTGTCTCCATATCCGGAATCACAGGCGTATTCGGCCACATTTTTGCTGACACCTTTTGCAAAGCTTCCATCACATCTTTATTGAGCGGCGGCGGCGTCATTGATTTACGCTCCGAGCCATGCTCGAAAACTTCACCGGCATCGCTCTGGTAGCTCACTTTTAGCGTTGGATCACTAAAAATTTTAACTAACTGCAAACGAATTTCTTCTTGCGAATGACCCGGCATAATACGGCAATTTACATTCGCTTCAGCGCGCTGCGGCAGAGCATTCGGAGCATGTCCAGCCTTAAATTGAGTCGGGATACAGGTGGTGCGCAGCGTCGCGTTATAACGAGTATCCGCAGACAAACGCTCAATCGCTTCTGCATCCGGGGGCGTGGTTAGAATAGCGCGCATGTCGGCGGCGTTTTGCGTCGACTCGTTCTCAGCGATACGTGACAAATACTCTCGAGTAACCTCATTTAATTCAAAAGGAAAAGGAGATTTTTTAAGTAGCATAAGCGCAGCGGCCACATGATCAATAGCGTTGTCGGCGGTGGGCAACGAACTATGGCCGCCCGGATTTGTGGCCAATACCTGAAAATCCGCGTACAACTTTTCGGCGGCTTCAATTTCTACCGCCATGGGTTTGCCCTTCTCGGTAGTAACCTGGCCACCGTCGGGATTGAGCACGTATTCCGCATCAATAAGATCGCGATGATTCTTTAATAACCAGTCCACGCCATTGTGCTTACCGCCCTCTTCGGCTGCGGTGAGCGCCAGAATAATGTCGCGGTTAGGCACGTAGCCCTCGCGCTTTAGTCGAATAAAATTCGTCACCACAATGGCATCACTAGATTTCATATCCAGCGTGCCCCGCCCATAAAAATAGCCGTCTTGCTCTACAAATTGAAATGGATCGGTGCTCCAATCCTCGCGCCGCGCTTCCACTACGTCGAGATGCCCGATAATAAGAATGGGCCGCAACTTAACAGCGGCCTTGCCCTTACTCTTATTGCCCTTACTGTTATTACCCTTGCCCTTATTGACCTGGCTAGTACCGCGATAACGCGCCACCATATTGCCTTTGCGATCGCTGGGACCCAGCAGTACCACATCCTCTTTGGAGAAACCCGCATCCCACAAACGCTGTGCCATGGCCAGAGCTGCGGGCGTGGTGCTACCCACGGAATCGGTCGTGTTGATCTCTATAAGCTGCTTAAAGATGTCGCGCGACATTTGGCGAATTTCAACGTCCTTCATTGGGCTTGCACTCAGCAGAATTGGCGCCCCTAAAGCACAAGCGGTAACGACTAGTCGTTGGTAAAAACTTTTCAAGCGATTAACTCCATCTAACGGATATGCAGGAGAATGTCGCTTGCAGGCTCCGATGTCAATTAAAGTCACATCCGTAAGATGGCTGTGACCTGCAGTTGCTATCCGGCCATGTGTTTCCAGTGGTACTGTGGTGCGCATAGGTACTTGGATGTAGGGTTAACATGAAAGTTAAGAAAAAGTCTTCGCGAGTCAGTCGTACCGCTGCAGAGGCGGCCGTCAAAACCTTGTTGCTATGGGCGGGCGAAGATCCTACTCGCGAGGGTTTATTAGATACACCCAGACGGGTGGTTAACGCCTACGGAGATTGGTTCTCAGGTTACAGCACCGACCCCGGTGAGTACCTGCGTCGTACCTTTGAAGAAGTCGAAGGCTATGACGAAATGGTGGTGTTACGCGACATCGCGTTTGAGTCTTATTGTGAACACCACATGTGTCCTATCATCGGCAAAGCACATGTCGGCTATTTACCGACCGCACGAGTGGTGGGTATCAGCAAATTGGCTCGGGTCGTAGATGGGTTTTCGCGGCGTTTCCAAGTTCAGGAAAAACTAACGGCGCAAATTGCCAGTTGTATTAATGAAGTGCTAAAACCTCGAGGCGTGGG
>JAYVYN010000237.1:0-3762 GCA_043784265.1 Gammaproteobacteria bacterium
TTCTATGACCCTCACCCCTGAAGTGCTTGGGCTGATAGATGCTTACTGGCGGGCCGCGAACTATCTGTCGGTCGGGCAAATGTACCTGTATGACAATCCGTTGCTCAAACGACCACTGAAACCCGCTGATGTTAAGCACATGCTATTGGGGCACTGGGGTACGACTCCCGGACAGAATTTTATTTACGTGCACTTAAATCGGGTCATCAAGAAATACGATCTCGACATGATTTACGTCTCAGGGCCGGGGCACGGGGGTCCCGCGGTCGTAGGGAACACCTACTTAGAGGGTACTTACAGTGAAATATATCCCAATATCAGTCAGGATGAGGCCGGACTTAAGAAGCTCTTTACGCAGTTTTCATTTCCGGGAGGAATTCCCAGCCATGCCTCGCCGGAGTGCCCTGGCTCGATCCACGAAGGAGGTGAACTGGGTTATTCGCTTAGTCATTCGTTCGGAGCGGTGTTCGACAATCCCCATCTAATAGTCGCTTGCGTCGTCGGCGATGGCGAAGCGGAAACCGGCCCGCTGGCCACGGCGTGGCATTCCAATAAGTTTCTTAATCCTGCTACCGATGGAGCAGTGCTGCCTATTTTACATCTGAACGGTTATAAGATCTCTAACCCCACTCTGCTTGCTCGCATTACGCGCGAAGAATTAGACCAGCTATTGCGTGGTTATGGCTGGACCCCGTACTTTGTCGAGGGGTACGACCCGAAGATAATGCACGAGGCGATGGCTGCGACACTCGATGCAGCGGTCGAGCAGATTAAAGCCATTCAACAGGACGCTCGGCTGCAGGGCAACGTAGCGCGGCCACGCTGGCCGATGATCGTGCTGGCCTCGCCTAAGGGCTGGACCGGTCCGAAGGTTGTTGATGGCCTACCGGTGGAAGGTACTTTTCGCTCGCACCAGGTGCCGCTCTCCGACCCGGCCGGCCATCCTGAACACCTCAAGCAGTTGGAGGATTGGCTGCAAAGCTATCGGCCGGAAGAACTTTTCGATAGCGACGGTCGGCTGAAGCCCGAACTGGCAGCCCTTGCGCCTACGGGCGAACGACGTATGGGTGCGAATCCGCACGCTAATGGCGGTCAACTGCTGCGTGACTTGCGAATGCCGGAGTTCCGCGACTACGCGGTCGAGGTGTCTGGCCCCGGTGTGCATGGCCGTGGCGATACTCATGTGCTCGGGGGTTTCCTGCGCGATGTCGCGAAGCTGAACAATGAGCAACGCAATTTTCGCGTCTTTGGCCCAGATGAAACGCTCTCCAATGGTTTAGAGGCTCTCTTTGAAGTGACCACCCGCCAGTGGGAAGCGGCGACTGTGCCTGAGGATGAATTTCTTGCGCCTTCGGGGCGCGTGATGGAAATGCTCAGCGAGCACCAATGTGAGGGCTGGTTGGAAGGCTATTTGCTGACCGGGCGGCATGGGCTCTTCAACTGTTATGAGGCGTTCATCCACATTGTCGACTCGATGTTCAATCAGCACGCTAAGTGGTTGAAGGTGACCTCACACTTGCCTTGGCGACGCAAGATCGCTTCGTTAAATTACCTGCTGGCCTCGCATGTGTGGCGCCAGGATCACAATGGCTTCACGCACCAGGATCCCGGTTTCATCGACCACGTCGTCAATAAAAAGGCCGAGATCGTGCGGGTCTATCTCCCACCGGATGCTAATTGCTTATTGTCGGTGATGGATCATTGTCTTCGCAGCCGCCACTACGTCAATGTGGTGATCGCCGGTAAACACCCGGCACCGCAATGGCTGAGTATTGAGGCCGCCGCTAAGCACTGCACGGAAGGAATCGGCATATGGGAGTGGGCGAGCAACGATTTGGCTAGTGCGCCGGATGTGGTCATGGCTTGTTGTGGTGATGTGCCCACTCTTGAGACGCTAGCTGCCGTCTCCATATTGCGTATACATTTGCCTGCTTTAAAAATCCGCGTGATTAACGTCGTCGATCTTATGAAGTTGCAGTCACAATCCGAGCACCCACACGGGTTGAGTGCTCGTGACTTTGATGAGCTGTTCACGATCGACAAGCCTGTCATCTTCGCCTTTCATGGCTACCCTTGGTTGATTCACCGACTAACTTACCGTCGTACTAACCACCAAAACTTACACGTGCGCGGCTACAAGGAAGAGGGCACCATTACTACTGCCTTCGACATGACTGTGCTGAATGATTTAGACCGATTTCACCTTGTGATGGACACCGTTGACCGCTTACCTCAGACGGGTGATCAGGGCATTTATCTGAAGCACCAGATGAAAGATAAGCTTGCCGAACACACGCAGTACATCCATAAATATGGCGAAGATCTGCCGGAAATCCGCAACTGGAAGTGGGGTTCTTGTTAAGCAGAGCCAATGCAGACGACCCACGAGTTAGTGGCAAGCGCGACCGCAACTTCGTTGCGTATTAGTGTCGACTGAGAATACTTGAGTTACTAATCAAGAGACCGCCAATGAATAAAAGAATTGCGGATATTATGGCGATCATACACAAGCTTGAGGGAGATCTTGAAGTCGAATTGGCGCAGCGCCGATTGGATTTCGATTACACAATCGACAATGAAAAAGTAAAATTTTAAGAATATGTTCTAAAGCGTCATAGGCAAATGCGAAGCCACTGGCTAAGTTACATTCTGAAGGCCCGACCTTCGGTTGCGCTGACTGCGCCGATTATCTACGCAATGGTTACACCATTCGCAATGCTCGATATTTTTGTGACTCTATATCAACTAATTTGTTTCCGCGCATATGGCATTTCCATCGTTCGCTGACGTGATTATATTGTCCTAGATCGCAGTCAGCTCGCGTACCTAAACTGGTTGGAAAAATTTAATTGTCTTTTTTGCTCATACGCTAATGGTGTTATTGGTTACGTGTGTGAAATTTCTGCTCGGACCGAGCAATATTGGTGTCCTATTAAACATGCCCAACGTATTGTCGGTGCGCACGCGCTGTATAGTTCATTTGCCGATTATGGTGATGTCGAAGCGTGCAAAAAAAATAGAACAAACGAACTTGCGCACCGGCGCAAAGCCGCAAACGCCAGAATGAGACCGCAGTGCGCTAGAAACTAAAGCGGGCGGTCAGAATTTGGCCGGGTTTCTAAGTTACCTAGACGTGAAATGAAGTCAGCAATCGCGTCTTTCTCCTGAGCGCTCATACCCCTCAGTGCGCTGGTCATTTCAGGTGGCGCTAGGTCCTTGTGTAGACTCGCACCCTCCTCGATTTGTCGTCGCAAATAGGGGTAGTGTTGACCCGCTATGCGCGGTGCTGGGTTATTCAACTCGCCGCGGCCGTCGACACCGTGACACGCCGCACAGATGTGGGCGAACAATTCTTGTCCCACGGACAGATGCGCACCCGAGCCATTAACCGGTTTCGGGTTCGCATCTAATCCGGAAAGATAGTCCGCAAGCGCGATGCTATTATTTTTATTGTTGAAGCTTGAATGCGCCGTCACGATTTGCATGGCCGTATCGATTCGCGCTCCCGATCGGAACACAGACAATTGTTTTTCTAGATATCGCTTCCGCTGACCGGCAAGGTTCGGTATCTCACCATCGGGCGAGCCCCAGGCATTGGGCTGATGGCAGGGTACGCAAGGCGCGTACAGTCGGCTGCCGTCCGTTAATGCGGGGGCCGCTTGGGCCGCGCTAACGATCACTAACATCAGCGCCGCTGGAAACAGCTTACTCGGAAATGTCTGATAAAGATGTTGCATAAATATATACTTACCATAGCACCGG
>JAYVYN010000238.1:0-2949 GCA_043784265.1 Gammaproteobacteria bacterium
GCTTGCGGGCGAGCATTGGTTTCCGTCTCTCAAGCCTGCGGGTGAATGCATTGCCAGAGCGGTCACCTCGGGGCCTGATCAAGATATGGAGAAAATTGAGCTATTAATTTTGGCGGCTATCGGGTGTGCGAAATCCTCAATTAAAATAATGACACCGTATTTTTTACCGGATAGTCGACTAATCACGGCGTTAACGCTGGCCGCTTTTCGAGGCGTAATAGTCGATGTAATACTGCCATTGCATAGTAATCACCCCGTGCTGGATTGGGCTGCGCGGGGCCAAATTCAACCGTTGTTGGCTGCCGGGTGTCGAATCTGGACACATCCTCCGCCATTTGACCATTCAAAGTTAATGAGCGTCGATAGGTTATGGTGCCTCATTGGAAGTGCCAACTGGGATATGCGCAGTTTTCGTCTTAACTTCGAATTGGATCTTGAGGTTTATCATAGCGATCTCGCCACACGAATCAATACTTTGATGTCTGCCCAGCAGGTTGATCGTTTTACAGTCGAAATGTTGCTTCAGCGTTCGAAGCTCGCGGTGTTGCGCGATAGCGTTGCACGTCTAATGTTGCCCTATCTTTAGGAGCTATAATTATGATGAGAATACCCAAATGGTCTTCTTGTAGTCACTTGCCATTTATAAGTGTATGTGCGCTTACGCTACTTCTGTCGACGGGATGCAGCACTCTCCCTCCTGGAAGTAATTTACATAAAGCACAGTCCTATGCGCTCAATCCGGCTGAGAAAACGCATTTGGGCGACCAAGTGGCGCAAGTTAGCAATGCTCATGCGGGCAACTCGGGTTTTCGAATTATAACGGCGGGAGAAGATGCCTTTTTGATCCGTGTGCAGATGATTAATGCCGCGGAACGGACCTTGGATCTGCAGTATTACATATTTAGAGGCGACGAAACTGGGCGGCTTATAACCGATGCCCTGTTGAAAGCGGCTGATCGTGGAGTGCGAATCCGGGTGCTAGTAGACGATGGCGACACGGTAAAGGGAGACGAACAAATATTAGCGTTAGGAACACATGCGCATATTGAGATTCGGATTTTTAATCCGTTTGCGTACCGCGGACATCTATTGGCATTTCGAGCTGCGGAGTTTTTATTCAGTCATTCACGACTTGATTATCGTATGCATAATAAGCTAATGGTCGTTGACAATGCTGTCGCACTCGTGGGTGGCCGCAATATCGGCAACCAGTATTTTCAGGTGGATCCTAAGTCGCAATTTGCTGACGATGATGTTTTTGCGGCTGGCCCTATCGGTGCGTTGTTATCGGCGAAATTTGACGAATATTGGAATAGTCGATGGGCCATTCCAGTAGCGGAAAGGCAAGCGAGTGCTGGGCGAGGAAATAGAGCTCATCAGATGAAGTGGCCCACAGGTAATAGCATTAATTATGTTGAGAAAATCGTTAGCGGCGAGCCGTATGGGGCACTCATTTCTGGTGGCTTACCCCTGGTTTTCGCGCCGGCAAGGGTGATTTGCGATAGTCCTGATAAGAGAGAGGTGCAGGAGGGCGTAAGGTCAGGGTATTTGATGAGCCAGGTGATATTGGAGTCAGCGAGGCAGGTTCAATCGGAGCTGTTAATCGTGACGCCCTATTTTATTCCCGCACCCGATGAATTGGCGCTGGTCACCGACTTGCGCAAGCGCAACGTGCATGTGGGAATAGTTACTAACTCGCTTGAGTCTACGGTTGATATATTGGCGCAAGCGGCATACTCCGTTTATAGAAAACCTTTACTTCGGGAAGGAGTGGAGATACACGAGATTCGGGCGCTACTTGGAAATACCCATGGTAGCGGGCAAACGAAGCGCATTTCCCGCTACGGGAATTTCGGTCTGCATGCCAAACTCTTTGTATTTGATCGCAAAAAAGTATTTTTCGGGTCGATGAATTACGATCAACGTTCTAGGCACTTGAATACTGAAATTGGCCTAATTATCGATAGCGTAGAGCTTGCTCAGCAAACTGGCACACGCTTTGCGGCGATGGCACAACCCGCCAATGCCTACACACCCCGTGTGCAGGAGGGTGTTGGTCATCGATTTAACATTGTTTGGCACACTGAAGAACATGGCATGCCGGTTGAGTATTCGAAGGAGCCCTCGCGCAGCGCTTGGAAAAGAGCGCAGATGAAATTGCTGTCCCGGCTGCCCGTTGACAAAGAACTTTGAATTGTCATTCGAAATATGTGCTACGTGCGAGAGCGCAAAGAGTGATACAGGGCGTTCGGCTAACTTTTAATGGTCGCCAATAAATTAGATTTTTGGGAAAACTGATGATTAAATATTTGCACGACTCTACACCCATGGGCCAATCGCCAGCTCCTAGTGCAGATCGGCGAGCAGCCGGCGCAGCTCAAAGTGAGGTACTACGACCGGCCCACAAATGGGCGGGACACTTGCCGCAAACCAGCGCAACATTGCTGTCAATTCTATATAGGATTGCGGCGGGATCCACTGATCTATCATTAAACGAGTGGTCGCTCCGTGCCATGTGTGAGTTGTGGGCGTCTGTTAACAATAAGGTGTTGATTACTTATCTGGGTGAAGATGCTGGGCGCCTGCTCATAACTGCCTGCGTTGGTTTTAGAATTATTGGCTCCACACAGGTCGTGAGTGTCTTGGAGCGTGGCGCCGAGGAATTGGCGCGCAAGCGGGCTGCAACTGAGCGGCTGGTATGTATTAGAAATATAGAGAAGAAGTTGCGGGATACCACCGATCCAGTGGACCAGTTACTCCTTAAATATGCGCGAAATTGTCGGCCGCTGCGGGTAGTGCGTATTTGATTGAACGTGCCTACGACGCTTGCAAAACCAGGCGTTCCGACAAATCGATTGTTAGCGGGACTAGGGCCGAAAAATCTCCGGCAATTCCTGAACGGCTGTGATCACGTGGAGTTGAAGTTTGCGGCGGTGCTGTGCGCACCTG
>JAYVYN010000239.1:0-14413 GCA_043784265.1 Gammaproteobacteria bacterium
AAATCACGGTGCACGATGCCCGCCTGGTGTGCTACCGTCATGCCGGTTGCGATGTCGATGCCAAATTTTATCGCGCGTTTAAGTTCGACTGGTTTTTCACCGACAATTTCTCCTCCCAAAGTGTGTGAGGGAAAATATTCCATCGATATCGCGTAATTTCCACGAATGTAGAGAAAATCGTAAATTCTGATGACATTTTTATGCGTGATTTTGCGGCTATAACGGAGTTCATGCACAAAGCGCTTCATCATCTCTTCATCGGAGGAGACGTTGGGGTTCAAAAATTTTAAGATTAACCGCTCTTCAACTACGGTGTCTTCCATTAATAAGACTGTACCGAAGGCGCCCTTACCGATCTTCTCAATGTATTTATAGCGCCCTTCGATAATATCCCCAGATTGAAGTGTGCTGATGTCGAGACGTGAAGCCAGCGCTTCCTGCTGTTTGATAACCTCAGCAATCTCTTGGTTGTCAATGAGCAGGGTGTGCGAAGGGTCTGGTACTTTCGCGACCTGGCTGCCCATCGTAAGTTGTTGCGTGGCGAACTTGCCATCCAACAATCGGATAGCGCTGGCCACCGCTTGGCCTAGCGCCGCCTCGCCGGTGGTAGGCAAGGATTGCAGCTTAAGTCTAACGGTATCGGCGCGCTGCTCATCCGCAAGTTTGGCGAGTGCAGCAATGGTTTCGAGCTTAATCTCGTTTTCAGGTCGCGCTAGCAACGGCATTAATAAGGAGATATTTTTCTGGTCGCCGACCTTGCCGATAGCTCGAATCACGGTGGGCAAGGATTTTGTCTCACGTGAACTCAGCATTTCAACGAAACGAGGTAGGGCTTTGACGCTACCGATTTCCGCCAAAGCGTCGACCGCGCGTTCACTGACCCACCAATCCTTATCGCGCGTAGCTTCAATCAATTCAACCACGGCGCGTTCGTCTTTAGTTTGGTTTAAGATTTCAATGGCGGCACGACGGATATCTTGGTTCTCATCCTTAATAAGTATCAATACCGCGTCAACCACTCGTGGCCCGCCGATTTTGCCTAACGCATCCGCCGCGCGCGTACGCACCCACCAGTCAGTATCGGCGAGTATTTCCAACAAATATTTAACCGATTGTGCAGTACCGACCACGTTCAACACTTCGACCGCAGCACGTCTGGCGAATTCGTTCTCATCCTTCAAAACATCAACTAAGTACTTGACCGTGTCGGGGTGATCGGCATGGATGATCACGTCGACGGCCTTATTCTGCACTTCTATTTCCGGATCGCGCAACATCGAGCAAAGCAAGACCACATCGAAGGGCCCGCTCATTCTTGACAACGCCGATAGCGCCGCGGATCGAACCGACCTATTACTATCCTTGAGTTGCGCCTGAAGCGCGGCTTGCACTTTGGGGGTATTAAAGCGCGCGAGGACACTTATGATATGGATCCGGGCAATGGGATCCTTGCCCTCGATGCGCGTCAGTAAATCGTCGATTGAGGACTCGTCAGCAACCTCCGCGACTATTTTAAACAGGCCCGCGCGCTCGTTGGCTTCTTGTAGATACGCCGCGTTAAGCAACTCCCGCACCGAGAACCGAGATTTTTGTGCCGTTATTACGTCCAGAATCGCTTGACGCGGCATTTGGGGTTTGGTTAACGCCTCAAGCAATGCGCCAGTGGAATAATTGCGACTCGAAGATAATGCCCAGGCAATACCAGAAACAGCCCGCCCGTTGCTTTCAGCCATCAAGGTAAGCACCTGGGGAAGCGATTTTGAGTCGATCAGGCTAGAGAGCGCCTCGACAAACACTACCGTTTCGCGCTTTTCGGCGGTCGCAAGGGCCGCGACAATCGCATCAATCGCGTGCGGTCCAAGTGCTACCAGTTTCGCCACAGCTTTTTGCGCCGCTGGACTAGTTGGATTTCCGTCGGACTTAATTTCGGCGATTAGCCTATCGGCACGATAATTGGTGAAAAAACTCATTCCCCTCAATTATGCCATACCGCACGAAATTAGTCGGTCTACGGTACAATCATAGGCCTATGAACCAACTTACAGCCGATCGCGAATTACACGAAAAACTCAAGGCTTATGTCGACCCTTATTTGGGTTGTACGCTAGCGGAGGCTAAGGCGATTCGGTCCATGGAGCTACGCGCCAATCAGGTGCGTATCGAGCTACAGTTTGGATTTCCGTGTGCGGATTATCGGGATGAACTGCAAACTGCGCTTCGAACGCATTTACAGCCCTTACTAGGGAATTTACCTTTGGAACTGAATCTACGAGCGGAAATTACCGCGCATGCCGTTCAGCGCACGCTTAAACCCCTGGCCGGAGTAAAAAATGTCGTCGCGGTCGCTTCCGGCAAAGGCGGTGTCGGCAAATCCACGACCGCCGCCAATCTCGCGCTTGCCTGGGCGCGGCAGGGTGCCAAAGTGGGTTTATTAGACGCGGATATCTATGGTCCCAGTCAACCTCTTATGATGGGCTTAAGCGGTCAGAAGCCCGTGAGCACTGACGGCAAACACATAAGCCCCTTGATGGCCTATGGAGTTGAGGTGATGTCGATTGGTTTCATGGTCGACGCTGAGCAACCGATGGCATGGCGCGGTCCCATGGTGACCCAGGCATTGACCCAGCTTCTGGGGGATACCATCTGGGGTGAACTGGATTATTTGGTGGTCGATATGCCGCCGGGTACCGGCGATATTCAGCTCACGCTCGCACAAAGAGTGCCGGTCAGTGGTGCTGTGATTGTCACGACACCCCAGGATATTGCGCTGCTGGACGCTCGCAAGGGTCTCAAAATGTTTGAAAAAGTCGAAGTGCGCGTGCTTGGCGTGGTTGAGAATATGAGCGTTCATGTCTGTAGCAAGTGCGGTCATTCTGAGCATATTTTTGGTAGCGGCGGAGGAGCGCGTATGGCTGCCCAATATGGTGTGCATTTATTAGGCGAATTACCCTTAGATATCCGTATTCGCGAAGACGCCGACGGGGGATCGCCGACGGTAGTAGCTGAACCCGATAGCACTCGTGCCAAGGCTTATCTGCAAATGGCGCGTCGTACTGCCGCCCGTTTGTCGATTTTAAACAAGGACTACAGTCGAATGTTTCCTAAAATTACGGTTGAATCTACCTAAAATGACTATTAAAAGTGATCGTTGGATTCGGCGTATGGCGGAAAGTGAGGGGATGATCGAACCCTATTCAGCCGCACAGGTGCGAGTTGCAGCGGGACAGAAAATTGTTTCGTATGGCACTTCGAGTTATGGTTACGATGTGCGATGTGCGGAAGAATTCAAGATTTTTACGAACATCAATTCCACCATCGTCGATCCAAAGAATTTTGACGAAAAATCTTTTGTCGACTTTAAGGGACCCGTTTGTATTATTCCGCCGAATTCATTTGCGTTGGCGCGCACCGTGGAATTTTTCCGCATACCTCGTAGCGTACTGACCGTATGTCTCGGTAAGTCGACATACGCGCGCTGTGGAATTATTGTCAATGTCACACCGCTTGAGCCTGAGTGGGAGGGACATGTAACGCTGGAATTTTCCAATACCACTCCCTTGCCTGCCAAAATCTATGCGAACGAGGGGGTGGCGCAAATGCTGTTCTTTGAGTCGGACGAGGTTTGCGAAACGTCTTATAAGGATCGAGGCGGCAAGTACCAAGGCCAGCGCGGCGTGACTCTACCTAAGACTTAGAAACTTAGCGATTTGGCGAGTTCAAGGACCTAATCCGCATTGCGAACTCGAGGGAACCGTTACGGGTACGTTCAGCCTGAACGGGCACAAACCCGAGCGACGGCGCAAACCACATTCGTAGCACTCTATCGCCACCCTCGCGTTGACTAGCCACCACTAGGGTATCTAGCCTCCCTAATTCCGTTTGGATTTCTGCGTGACCTTCTTGGGTGTAGGTAAATTCTTTGAGTTCGTCTTTGTCGATAATCGGGAATGTCTTCGGTAAATTTCCGTTGCGCAACCCCAACATCACCTCGGCTTGGATCGACATCACGTCTTGAGTGCCATTTCTAAGTTTTATTTCGATGGGTTTCGAGTCCGAATGACCTCGCGCAATTTGTTGCGACCAGTCAAAAGCCAGGTCAGCCTTCGACGCGCCATCCTCAGCATGATATTTCTCGGGACTTACATGCTCAGAATCCGCAGAAAACCAACTAGTTTGAATTACATCGTTGCCGTAAAGCAAGCGAAAAATGCCGCGTGCTGATATTTTCCAAGTGTAAATATAGTGAGTGCCGTCGCGTCGTAAATCAAGATCGCTGGTGCCTACGTTAAGGTTTTTCCATTCGGCGCGATAATGGGCTTTGAAGGGTTCAAGTGCAGTGGGCTCGCCCGCGTTGGCGGTGACGATGCCTATCAAGCCCATAATCACTGTTGCGCGCATTGCAGCGGTTCTCCTAGGACTTTGCTATCAAACCGAGCTTGCTGGTTGATATATCGTAAACGACCTTCAGCGTACCATTGCACGGCGAGCGGATAAATGCGATGTTCGGTTGCCTGGACACGCGCGGCTAAACTGCGTTCGTCATCATCGGGGTTCACTGGGATTCGACTTTGTATAATCGGCGCTCCCGCGTCCAATTCGGTGGTTACGAAATGGACGGTGGCGCCATGTTCTTTTTCTTGCGCCACGAGGACTCGTCGATGCGTGTGCAAGCCCGGGAATTTAGGCAATAGCGAGGGATGAATATTCAAAATACGACCCTCAAAGGCGCGTACAAAATCGGCTGAAAGAATTCGCATAAATCCCGCCAGTACTATTAAATTGGGAGAATATTCCTGGATCAGCGCGCCTAAGGCGTGGTCATAAGCGATGCGCTCCGGGTAGTGACTGGGGAGGAGTACGCGAGTTGGAACTTTCAGTTCGCGGGCGAGCGTCAAGCCGAGGGCATCTGGTTTATCAGATGCCACCAGGACCACTTCAAAAGGACTGTCGGGTTCAAGGGAATGTTCGATCAGGGCACGCATGTTGCTGCCTCGACCGGATATGAGGATTGCGATCTTGCATTTCACGCGATGATCACATCGCGAGTGCCACTTTGCACATGGCCGATAACGAGGGCTTCTTGTCCGGCGGCGCGTAAACTTGCAATCGCGCGCGTTGCATCGCTGCTCGCCACTTGCAGGGTCATACCGATACCGCAGTTAAATACCCGGTGCATTTCCGCATCAGAAACCTGGCCTTGTTTTTGTAGCCAATCAAAAATGGGCTGTCGACGCCAGGCATTGGCCTCCAGGATGACTTCCAGTCCTGGCGGAATGACCCGTGGAATATTTCCGACTAATCCACCTCCCGTGATATGCGATATGCCGTGTACCGGTACTTCGCTGATAAGGGCCAGTAGCGGTTTGACATAAATCCGGGTGGGGGCCATTAGCAAATCGATGATCTCGACGCCTTCCAATAGCACCTTAAGGTCGGCGCCTGCAGCTTGCGCAATTTTGCGGATCAAGGAAAAACCGTTGGAGTGGGGACCGGAAGAGGGAAGGCCCAGCACTACATCCCCGGCGCGCGTGGCGGAGCCGTCTAAAATGGCGTCTTTCTCGACGATACCCACACAAAAACCGGCCAAGTCATAGTCCTCTCCATGATACATACCAGGCATCTCGGCCGTTTCGCCACCGACCAGAGCACAACCCGCTTCGACGCAGCCCGCCGCGATACCAGCGATAACCCGTTCGGCAATAGAAACTTGTAGTTTACCGGTGGCGTAATAGTCCAAAAAATACAGGGGCTCAGCACCTTGAACTACCACGTCGTTGACGCACATGGCTACCAAGTCGATGCCCACCGAATCATGTCGACCGAAGTCGATTGCGAGGCGCAGCTTAGTACCTACCCCGTCGGTTCCAGAAACCAGGACTGGCTTACGGTATCGATCCAGGGGTACCTCGACCAAGGCCCCAAAACCCCCAATGCCACCCAGCACTTCGCGCCGCATTGAGCGTTTTACATGCGGTTTTATGCGCTCGACGAGTTCATCGCCGGCATCCATATCGACACCCGCGTCCAGGTAGGTTACCGATGCTTTGTCAGTCATGCAGATTCTTCTCATGGGTGAGCTGGCACGATGAGCCAGCAAGCTGTGGTATTTTACCTCAAAGGCGACCGGAGGCTTTCGCGCGATACCACCATGACCCACTATCAAATAAGATTTTCGATGCAATTACCGCAAATTTTTGCATTTTTTGCCCTAATTGCAGCTGCTTTAAGTTTCTCTACGCTAGGCATTAGTGCGGGTCTGGACCTTTACCAGGCGTCGGTACGGACTGCCGATAATTCAGAAGCCGGACAAGCAGCTGCCTTTCAAACGGCCCTTAAAACCGTTCTGGTCAGGGTGACTGGACGCCGTTCTGCGGCCCAGGATCCCGCCTTCGCGCCGCTGCTCGACAACGCTCGACGCTACGTGCAAGCCTTCCGTGCCTTGCCGGATAGTCAGCTGAGCGTCTCTTTTGATGGGGCGTCACTTGAGCGCTGGCTTGCGCAAAATGGTCAGCCGCTCTGGGGTCGGGAACGGCCTAATACCGTGGTTTGGCTCGTGGCAGCGACCCCTGCACCCGGTACGGTAGTGACCCTCGACGATAAGTCCGTCTTAAAAAATCTTATTGACGAGACGGCGGCGGCGCGTGGAATACGCCTAACTTGGCCAAGCACTGCTGATTTACGCAATAATCATTTGGATTTTGCTGCCGTTAGTAGCATGAGTCCGAGTGCTTTGGCTGAGATTGGACGCCACTTGAGCGGCGATGCAGTGCTGGTCGGGCGCGCGACGAATTTAGCGGCAAACGCGTCAGTGCGCTGGACCCACGGGTTTCAAGATCATAACAGTGAGAGTACGGGAGCGACCGAGGGCGTAAATCGTGCGGCGGATACCTATGCGGGTACGTTTGCAGCTAACGGTAATATCGTGCCGATTGATATCGAGGTTAGCGGGGTTACCGACTTACGAGTATTTGCTGATTTGCAGACCTACCTTGAGTCATTGACCTTCATTTCCCATGTCAGCGTACAGTCCTTGAGTGGCGATACGGTCAACTTTCGGCTGACTTCACGGGGTGGAACGGAGGCAGTGCAACATGCTTTGGCATTGAGCGGACGCCTGCAGTCATCTCCCCCAGGTGAAAATGGAATGCAGCGTTATCAATTGCGTCGTTAGTTGTGCGTGGCGTATTGCGTCATATTCCAAATTTTATAAGTGCCATCAGAATTTTGTTGGTGGTCCCTATTGCCTGGGCCTTGCTGCATCACGAGCTTATGACCACATTGTGCTTGTTCGTAGTAGCTGCGGTTTCGGATGGGTTAGATGGATTTTTGGCTAAACGCTTCGGGTGGCAGTCGGATCTAGGCGCGTTGCTTGATCCCGTCGCCGATAAGCTACTCTTGATCACCTTACTAGTGACTCTAGCGATATTAAAAATTGTGCCCGTGTGGTTGATGGGCGTGGCAGTGACGCGCGACTTGGTCATCGTGATCGGTGCAATCGCCTATCGCTATTGGTGTGGTCCCTTAAAACTACGCCCTACGCTGATTAGCAAAATAAATACTATGGTTCAGTTACTGTTTATATTATCAGTCGTTGGCCAGCAGCTTTTTGCCTTTCCGCACACATTCTCAGTGCTGCTAGGCGCGGTCGTTTTTGCGACTGTCATCGTTAGCGGTGTCGATTATGTTATTACTTATGGTCGGCTGGCGGCAGCCACATTGGCGCCACGATCGTGAGACAAATGGCGCTAGGAATCAGGCTCCGTGCCGGCGCGGTGTTCGAGAGTTTTGCACCCGGTTTCAATGGCGAGCTGCTCGCAGTTTTGCGCTCGCAGAGCGCTCTTCCCTTATGGATATGGGGCGCGCGCGCCACCGGCAAGACACATTTATTGCAAGCCGCGGCGGCAGCTGTAAATCGGAATTCTGCTTATTTCCCATTGGATCGCCGTGTAGGCCTCCCTCCCGAAGCGCTTTTAGGTTTCGCCGGGCTGCAGATCCTTTGCGTAGATGACGTGGACGCCGTCGTGGGCGATTTGCAGTGGGAAACGGCGTTGTTCCGCTTGTTTAACGAGGCTGCTGAATTGGGTACCCGATTGATATTTGCAGCTCGCGCAGCGCCGCAAGCATTGCATTGGTGCTTAGAGGATTGGCAGTCGCGCGCGGCAGCATGTGTGGTATATCAATTGCGCGATCTGGATGACTGCGGGCGCAGCGAGGCGCTGCGCTTGCGCGCTGCACAGCGCGGTCTTGAAATGCCGCCGGAAACTTTGGACTATTTAATGCGCCGAATGCCGCGCGATTTGCCGACGTTATTAGGAATTCTAGATCAGTTAGATGAAGCCTCGCTGGTGGCTCAGCGTCGCTTGACTATCCCCTTCATTCGCGATGCCTTGGATCGCCATGCGAAATTTAAGACCCCGCTATCCACGGGACCTTAGCTGAACCGCGATGCTTGCCACGCGCTTGCCCAACGCAGTCGCGAGGGCGCGCTCGTCCTCTGATAGTTGACCGGCTTCACCGACTGAGGCTACGTGGCTCGCCCCGTAGGGCGTGCCGCCACTCCGAGTCGTGGTCAGTGCAGGTTCGGTATAGGGGCAACCTACAAGGAGCATGCCGTGATGCAGGAGTGGGATCATCATGGACAGCAACGTAGATTCCTGCCCACCGTGCATAGTTTGGGTTGAGGTGAACACGCCAGCAGGCTTACCTACTAGGGAACCGGAAGCCCAAAGAGCACTGGTACCGTCCAAAAAATATTTTACGGGTGCTGCCATATTGCCGAATCGGGTCGGACTTCCCAGAATTAGGCCCATACATTGCTCAAGGTCCGTGTAACTGGCATAGGGCGGACCCTCCTCTGGGATCACAGGCTCCATTCGTTCGGTTAGGGCCGATACCTGCGGTACTGTGCGTAATCGCGCTTGTATGCCGCTGACTGACTCTACACCGCGGCAAATTTGGCGCGCCAACGCTGCGGTACTGCCGTGGCGGGAATAATATAGAACTAGAATTTCATTCATTTGACGGCCTTTGCGGCTATTGTTACTGTCATGGATATGTCGCGTTTCAAGATTCTTTTACTGAGTAGTGTTGTCATTGCTGGCTGCAGGGGTGCTCCGGTGCAAGAAATGAGTGATGCACGTCAAGCGATTGCGGCGGCACATGGAGCTGGGTTGAGCGGCCAGTCTTCGCCGGAGTTGCGTGTTGCTGAGACCGACATGGTGCGCGCCGAGACTCATTTGAGCGTTCAACAATATACCCGCGCGCGTATTGCGGCTCGCGACGCCAAATATCATGCGGTGACCGCCTTGAGTAATGCCGCACATTAATTTCAAAATCGCCACGATTGCCAACGTTGCATGACCAGCCGGGGATAGGTATCCCGTCCAACGCTGCCGTTATAGCGGGCAAGCGCACGCGGCCAGTCACGATGTTCAACGCGTAAATAATAACGCAGGATTTCGCACCCCATTCGAATATTGGGTGCAGCGCGCACCAATTGATTTTGCACGCCAAGTTTACGGGGCCAAAAGGGCATCACTTGCATAAGCCCGACGGCGCCCACGGCAGAAACTGCCCACGCGTCGAATCGACTCTCAACTTCAATGAGTGCGAGCACTAAATCTGGGGGTATTTTCTGCTGCGGATCACGCCTTGCCTCGCAGTACACTTGATCCAGAATCTCGACCCGCGTTTCATGCACTGCTACAAATTTTTTGAGTCGGGGCTCCATACTCTTATGCCACACTTCCGCGTCATATTTGTCGGTAAAACAATTGCCACTTGCAATCACTTTTTGTAAAAGATCTTTTAGTTCGGGTTCGGTCTGGGTAGCTCGCACTGCTTGCGCAATGAGGCACAAGCTAGTGACTAAGCTGATACTTAAAATCCACCAACGCATGCATTAAGCCTTGGCGCTTTGCGCCTTGTCACAAACGAATGCCACCGCCCCGGTCAATGCAAGCTCAATCGAAGTCGTCGCACGGCGATGTCGGTACTCAAGAGTGCCGGCTTCGAGTCCCCTATCGCCGATGACAATACGATGCGGTATGCCGAGCAATTCTGAATCGGCAAACTTGACGCCTGGGCGAACGTCGCGATCGTCGAGCAACACATCGATGCCCGCAGCAACGAATTCTGCATACAGGCGATCAGCCACCGCGCGGACTTGGGGTGATTTTTGATAGCCGAGGGGGACTAATACCAGGTTGAATGGGGCAATCGCTTCGGGCCAACAAATACCATTGGCGTCGTGATTTTGCTCAATCGCAGCGGCCACCACGCGGGTGATACCGATTCCATAGCACCCCATCCACATTGTGGCCGATTTACTAGTTTCATCTTGAACTACGGCTTTGAGCGCAGCGCTATATTTTTGTCCCAGTTTAAAGATATGACCAACCTCAATACCGCGCGCAATTTGCAGCGTACCCTGACCGCTCGGGCTAGGATCGCCAGCGACCACATTGCGCATGTCAACTGCGCTAGGCTCAGGCAAATCGCGGCCCCAATTGGCCCCGGTATAATGAGCGTCTTTTTCATTGGCGCCACATACAAAATCCGTTAAATGAGCTGCAGCATGATCGACATATAGAGAAATTTTAAGACCTATCGGGCCAATATATCCCGGTTCGGAGGCGAGCGACTCGCGTATACGCTGGGGACTCGCCATGCGCAGCGGGTGGGCAACTCCGGGTAGTTTTTGAGCTTTAACAGCGTTTAATTCATGGTCGCCGCGCACCACTAAGGCCACCACACCGCCGTCCGCCGCATCGACCAACAGGGTTTTAACGCATTCCGCAGGTTTTATGCAAAGTTGAGTGCACAAATCGGCGATGCTACGCGCATTCGGGGTAGCTACTTTGGTGAGCGGTTGACTCGCACTCGCTTTGAGCCCAGTGACCGGTAGGGTTGCCGCCATTTCCAGATTGGCGGCATAGTCATCGGCGTCAGAAAACACAATGGCATCTTCGCCCGACTCAGCGAGTACGTGAAACTCTTGTGAAGAGCTACCACCAATGCTGCCTCCATCGGCTTGCACGGCTCGAAATTTTAGCCCTAAACGCGTAAAAATCCGCACGTAAGCCTCGGACATGGCCCGATACCCGTCGTTTAGGCTGGCTTCGCTAATATGGAACGAGTAGGCATCCTTCATGATGAATTCACGGGCCCGCATCACGCCAAAGCGTGGTCGGATCTCATCGCGGAATTTAAATTGAATCTGGTAGAAATTTACCGGCAACTGCTTGTAACTATGTAGCTCGCGGCGCGCGATGTCCGTGATCACTTCCTCATGGGTGGGTCCGTAGGCGAACTCGCGTTCGTGTCGATCTTTAAAACGCAGCAATTCCGGGCCGTACTCGCTCCAGCGCCCTGACTCTTTCCATAATTCGGCCGGCTGGACGGTCGGCATACAGACCTCCAGGGCCCCGCTCCTATCCATTTCCTCACGCACAATACGTTCAACTTTTCGCAGCGTTTTGAGCCCGAAAGGCAGCCAAGTGTAAAGGCCTGCCGCTAGCCTTCGGATCATGCCGGTACGGACCATGAGCTGGTGGCTGATCACTTCTGCGTCAGCCGGGATTTCTTTGAGGGTCGTGAGGGGGTATTGAGATAAGCGCATGTTCCATATCTTACCTTAAGGCCCCTGGTATTATGGCGGCACATGAATGATCCAGAAATTGAGGACGATGCCCTGCAGCCGCAAAAACGCGGCGTATATTGGCTGCCGAACCTGCTGACGACTACGGCATTATTTGCCGGGTTTTACGCAATTGTTGCCGCCATTGACGGCAAATTTGAAAATGCGGCCATAGCCGTATTCGTCGCGATGGTATTTGATGGGCTTGACGGGCGCGTCGCCCGTTGGACTCATACGGAAAGCGCCTTTGGCAAGGAGTACGACAGCCTGTCGGATATGGTCTCATTTGGGCTGGCCCCCGCCATTGTTACCTATCAATGGGGGGTCGTGCGTATTGCCGAATACGGCCCGTTGTGGCGTCGCCTCGGTTGGTTAGTATGTTTCTTCTACGCGGCCGCCGCAGCGTTACGTCTGGCGCGTTTTAATTCGCGTAGCGCAACCCAGGATAAGCATTATTTTGAGGGGTTACCGAGTCCCTCTGCGGCTGCCATTGTAGCTGCCTTTGTCTGGCTTGCCAGCAGTCAGACTAACATTGGCCTGCCGGGCTTAATATTAGCTTTCTTGGTCACGGCTTTTGCCGGCGGGTTGATGATTAGTCGCTTTGCTTTTAATAGTTTCAAACAGGTGGACGCCGGTGCGCGGGTACGCTTCACCCATATTTTGTTGGTTCCGCTAGCGTTCGTGCTCTTATCATTGCATCCGCCGGTGACTTTACTCGTGTTTTTTGGTGGCTACGCGCTTTCGGCCCCTCTAGTATGGTTGTATCGCAAACTACGTCGGCGCGCGCGTGCGTAGTGCGTATCTTAATGTCTTAGGCTTTGAGACTTGGCGGCGCCGTTCAACCGTCGTACCCGAAGGTTTGGATGCGCGAGCATCTCTCGATTGGTCCGCACTACGCATTGATGCGTTGAGTTGTGTACGGTGTCCCGCTTGCGCGACGCGAACTCAGACCGTTTTTAGTCAGTCAAATTTGACGGCGCAATGGCTGCTGGTAGGCGATGTGCCTGATCTTGTGGAGGATCGTCAGGGTGAGCCTTTTGTAGGCGACGCGGGCACCTTACTCAACGCCATGTTGGGGGCAATCGGGCTAAGTCGCAACCAGGTCTACATGACTCACGTGCAAAAATGCCGAGCAGCGATAGCCAACCCTACAATGTCCGCGCTGGTCGAGTGTTTGCCCTTCCTTGATCGCCAAGTGCAATTGCTCGCGCCTAAAATCATGCTGGTGATGGGCGAATCCGCCGCACAAGGATTATTGCATTCTAAAAAATCGCTGGATGAGTTGAGACAACAAGTGCATGCCTTTGGTAAATTGAGGATTCCCTTGATAGCGACCTATCACCCGGCTCATTTGCTGCGAACGCCCGCTGATAAGCGTAAAGCGTGGGAAGATTTAAAATTCGCGCGCGGGGTGTTTGCAGGTGGCTAGTGTTAAGCAAGAAGTGTTTCTGCCGGTAGTTGAAGTTCGTAACATGCGTGAATTCGATTTGCCGGTGGTAGTCTCGATTGAACGCAATGCTTACCAATTTCCTTGGAGTGATGGCATTTTTCGCGATTGTTTGCGGGTGGGTTATATCTGCCGAGTGCTTGACGTGGGGGGGATAGTGGCAGGTTACACCATCATGTCGACTGGGGCGGGTGAGGCGCATCTGTTGAACGTCTGCGTAAGTGACGAATATCGCTGTCGTGGGTTGGGGCGAAAATTAATGTTGTATATGTTGGAATGCGCACGCGGCGCTGCAGTGCGTGAAATTTTTCTGGAGGTGCGGCCCACTAATGTGATAGCGGTAAGGCTCTACCACTCGATGGGATTTGCACAGATTGGCATCAGACGTGGCTATTACCACGCGGCCGTCGGCCGTGAGGATGCCATTGTCCTGCGTCGAGTTTTATAGGAATTTATCATGTTGAGCAATAGGCGCACCTTTGCGATCATTTCCCATCCTGATGCCGGTAAAACTACGCTGACTGAAAAGTTGTTGCTATTTGGCGGCGCTATCCAAATGGCGGGTACCGTAAAGGGGCGTAAGGCAACTCGTCATGCGACCTCCGATTGGATGCGCCTTGAACAACAGCGCGGAATCTCAATTACTTCTTCGGTAATGCAATTTCCCTATGCCGATTGCGTGATCAATTTGCTGGATACGCCTGGTCACGAGGATTTTTCCGAGGATACTTATCGTACTTTGACAGCGGTTGATTCGGCGCTCATGGTGATCGACTGCGCCAAGGGCGTCGAAGAACGTACCATTAAATTAATGGACGTTTGCCGTCTGCGTGATACGCCCATTATGACCTTTGTTAACAAACTCGATCGTGATGGTCGGTCTCCGATCGAGTTACTCGACGAGATCGAGAACGTCTTAAAAATTCAATGTACACCGATCACCTGGCCGATTGGGATGGGTCGCGATTTACTGGGCGTTTACCATCTGCTGGAGGATCGAATTTATGTATATGTTCCGGTGGAGAAAGGCCGAGTCGGGATCCATGAGACTATCGAGGGAATCAATAGTGATGCTGCTCGCGAGTACTTGGGCGATCGCCACGCCCGGTTTTTAGAAGAAGTCGAGCTGGTGCGCGGTGCGAGCCCGAGTTTCGACCTAGGGCGCTATCTTGCCGCAAAACAAACACCTGTTTTTTTTGGATCAGCGGTCAATAACTTCGGTGTCAGAGAATTACTAAATGCATTTGCACTCCATTCTCCCGCCCCCCAGTCACGCGCCACCTTGCAACGCCTGGTGCGCGCGGATGAGGCAAAAATGACCGGTTTTG
>JAYVYN010000240.1:0-4132 GCA_043784265.1 Gammaproteobacteria bacterium
ACCCCACCGTATATTCAGAAATTTGAAGATTTCGCGATCACGCTGCCAAAACCCATAAAGAACCAAAGTAGCGCCCGGAATCAACACGCCAATTAACCCTTTAGTGAGTACCGCAAACGCCATAAACACCCAACTTCCGAGCATCCACAAACGCCAGGGTCGCGGCGTGGGAAATTCGCGCTGAGTTTGCGCCAGCAGAAAACAAGCGAGCGAGCCCAGCAACAAAAAACTCGTCGACATATCGAGCGTCAGCTGGTGACCTAATAAAACGAATAATACGGAGCCTGCGGTGAGCGTTAGGGCTTTGAGCCCGGCATCAAATCCCCATAATTGCCGGCCCAGTAAAAACACCAGGCCTAACGACAAATATCCGGTGACCCCAGTCCAGAGGCGTGCAATCCCTTCACTTTCACCAAACAAGCGATAGGCAAGTGCCGTGATCCAATACTGCAAAGGCGGCTTTTCTAGATAAATGAGCCCATTCAGATGCGGAATGAGGTTATCGCCGGCCAGCATCTCGCGCGGAATTTCCGCATAGCGACCTTCGTCCGGATCATATAGTGCACGGCCTGCTAGCAACCCAAACCAAACGATAGTGAATATCAAGGCTGCACCTACGAGCAGGCCATAGTGATGCTGATGGTGATGGTGATGCTGAGGAGGGGTTGATACCATGAGGCAAGTATGGCATTTCAACTGCAAAAAACCCCACAAAGCTTTGCGAATTTTGGCTTAGCCGTGCTGGCGATTGTCAATTTATTCAATTACATGGATCGTTATGTGGTGTCGGCTTTATTCGAGAGCCTGAAGCACTCCAAATTGGCGTTGAGTGATTTGCAGTTAGGATTATTGATGCCCAGTTTTTTGCTGGTTTATATGTTCTCAGCGCCTATTTTTGGTGCACTCGGCGATAGGCGCTCTAGGCCAAGACTAATCGCTTTAGGTGTCACCGTCTGGAGTCTTGCCACCAGCCTGTCCGCATTCGCCGGTAGCTACCTAAGCCTGATACTGGCGCGCGCCGTGGTGGGCGTCGGCGAGGCGGCCTATGGCACGATTGCTCCGGCGCTATTAGCCGACTATTTTCCGGTACGACAGCGCGGCCGCATTATGGCCATATTCTTTTGCGCAATTCCGGTCGGCGCCGCCTTGGGCTATATCGTGGGCGGCTTGATGGACGCGCACTACGGCTGGAGGTCGGCGTTCTTGGTCGCAGGCGTTCCCGGCATTGTGCTGGCAGCCTTATGCTGGAAACTACGCGACCCACCGCGAGGCGGGCAAGAGACTGAAGAATTGCGGTCGGCACCCCAAGGTAGCGCCTATCGCACCCTCCTTAGCAACAAACCCTATGTACTAAACGTACTCGGGTACGCAGCCTACACATTTGCGGTGGGCGGACTTGCTGCGTGGATGCCGGCATTTTTAGAGCGGATACGCGGCTTATCACACGCCGAAGCCGCGGTGAATTTCGGGACCATTGTGGTCGCCACCGGGTTTGTCGGCACTTTTGCCGGCGGCTGGCTAGGCGACTACTTGGCTCGCTACTCTCGCTCCGCCTACCTATGGCTATCAGCGATAGCGACCTTGGCGGCGGTGCCCTTTGTGTGGGGCGCATTGACAACGTCCTCGCATACGCTTTACACCGTATGGATGGTGATTGCCGAACTACTCCTATTTCTGTCGACGGGTCCCGTCAACGCAGCAACCGTTAATCTTGTCTCGCCGAGCATGCGAGCCACGGCACTGGCCTTACAGGTATTCACTATTCACCTACTCGGGGACGTCATTTCGCCACCTTTAATTGGCGCGATCTCGGATGCTACGTCGTTGGCGGAGGGAGTCAAAATCGTGCCGCTCGCCGTCATCGTCGCCGCAATTTTCTGGTGCTTTGCAGCCTACGCCTCGCGCGCCCGATTTACGCCTCACGTGCCCGATTAATCTCAGCAAAATAGGCTTGTATATCGTCTCGCGACAGCATCTCCTCAATAGTCGTTGTTATTTTTCTCTGCCAGTTAGGGTATTCGCGATCGGTACCCGGAACGTTGACGGGATTCTCCATCCCCAATAAGTCCTCAAGCTGCAAACACACCAAATGGGCTTTGGTCTGCGCCAAATACAAATGTAAAGCTTCGGCCAGTTGCGGGCTAAACTCCTGATGCGCATTCTCAGGACTTGCCGGCGCCAATCCTTGCGCTTGCAACGCCGCCAGAAGTGCCACTCGATCGGTGGCTCGCTCGCGCCTAACCTCAGCTTCAATTTCAAGGCTAGGATACAAATCTAATTGCCGACGCAGCTCTAGGTCACGACCCTCCCAAAAACCTCTTAACGTCGGCATATCATGAGTAGTCAGGGTCGCAAGCGCGCGTGGCGCATACTCTATCGGCGTTCGAAATCGCCCGTCCTGTTTCTCAAACAACAACACTTTGTAGTGATATAGCCCGTACTGCGGCATGGCACGGCGCATTTCATCAGGTACAACGCCAAGATCCTCACCCACCACCAAGCACCGATTGCGCATGCTTTCTAAAGCCAGCACCGCGAGCAATTGATGATGCGGATAATGGACATAAATGCCCTGTGCCGGCGAGTGGCCCGCCGCTACCCACCACAACCGAAATAAAGACATGACATGATCTAATCGAAGCGCGCCAAAGTTGCGCATATTACTGTTGATCAATTGCACAAATCCCTGCAGATGATCTTCCTGCATTTTCATAGGATCGCTCGGCGGTATCCCCCATCCCTGACCCTTAAGAGCCAGCGGATCCGGCGGTGCGCCAATCTGTGCGTTCAATACATACTCATTGCGGCAAGCCCAAGTCTCGGAACCCGACGGGTTTGCACCTACCGCATAATCCCCATACAGACCTATGGGCATACCCAACTCTTGTGCCAATGCTTGCGCGTCCCTCAATTGCTCCTGCGCCAACCACTGTAAATACAGAAAATATCCCACCGACCGCGACTCGGTTTGCGCGAAACGGGTCACCGCCTCACTAAACTGATCTTGATACTCTTGCGGCCAACTCATCCACCCGGAGGCTGAACCGATAGTTCGGTAAAAATGACGGTCTAATGCATCAAACAGTGCATGCAGGCTAAGCGCTCGCCCCCCCGCTTGCACAAAAATCCTAAATTTTAAGGCACGAGGGGTGTCATTTTGTAAGTGACTATCGCAAAACTCTGTGTATAACTGCTCAAGAATCTCAAACTTAAGCGTCGCGACAGCGGCGTAATCCACATGAGACGCGCCGCGCAGCACTCGCAATTGTTCCGCAAAGTCACCGGATAGCACACGAGCTTGCGCCGCAACACAGGTTTGAAATTCCTCTACCTGCGGTACCGCAATGTATAGAACATTGAGGAAGTGTCGATTCGAGGCACTGTAGGGACTACAGCGCTGGGGGTCTGCGGGCGCTAATGCGTGCAAAGGATTCAACCCAATGAATGCAGCACCTTGCGGCGCTAACCCAATAATCATTTGCCGCAAATCGTGAAAATCGCCCATGCCCCAATTGCCAGCGGAGCGTAGGGTGTATAGCTGAACGCTCACGCCCCACAGGCGTTTGCCTTGAATTATTGCGGTAGGTTCAAAACAATTATCGGGGGAGACTATTACTCTGCAATGCCCGGTGCTTGCTGCAGTCCCTTGGATAAACAGGTCGTGATAGCCTGCAGGCAATTCGCATGGCAATTCAAAGCGCCGGCGAGTCATCCCAACTCCATCCACTTCACCGCGCCAAATTTCGTGACAATGGTCTAGCACCATCGTATCTCCCTGCTGCGCGCCGCTCTCCATGCGTAGCGTCCAAACCAAGGTGCGATGCAAGTCGGTCTCAGCCAAATTAAGCTCAATATCGACACGACTAGCACGCGTACTAATCACCGAAGGCATGAACTTAAATAAATGCCATCTCTCGGCACTTTTTAATGCTGCGGCTAATTCTGGCGGGCTATCAATACGGCAACCCATATTGCGCAAAATAGCCGCTTTAATATCAACCCCGAAGTACTGCAACTCCCCGCGATAGTTGTAATAAGCATCGCCAATGCCGCGGAGTCGAGCAAGTTTCTCGATTGATCCCGTGTCCACTGTCAAATTTCTAATAGCACGACGCTATTGAGCTCCATGTGA
>JAYVYN010000241.1:0-17719 GCA_043784265.1 Gammaproteobacteria bacterium
TATGTTCGTTTGGTGCGATAGCGTACAGTCATCGTAGCAAATTGAGGGGCTATTTTCAATTATGAGTAGATCGCATGAAGACTAAAGGGTATCGTAGGGAGATACACTTAAAATCGCGTGGATTTGAATTAAAGATGCCCACTTCGCCTCAGCTCATGCTTTCGCGTCCGCTGTATGTCTTGCAGGGGCTGTTTAACTTGAGTCGATCGGTGTGGTTGCCGATCGTGTCTATGTCGATAGTGGCCGTGAGCGCGTTTTTTTTCAATGAGTGGTCGGTGCGACAGTTAGGTAAAAACACTACGCAACTGACATCGTTAATGTCCTTACAAAGTGAGTTGACTGATTTCTGCGCGCGCCTTACCGATGCCGAGTCGGGTCAGCGGGGTTATTTACTAAGCTTTGACCCTGCCTATCTGGCTCCTTATGAACGTGCCATTGAGGCATTTCCGACAATCGATATGCGTTTACGAGAATTGGCGCGTAGTGATGGATTGTTTTTAAATCACGTGCAAAAACTCGATGTGCTTCGAAATAATAAGATTTCCGAATTACAGGCAACCGTCGTGTTGGCTCAGCGCGGACAAATAGATTCGGCGCTTACGCTGATGCGCACCGGTGCGGGTCGCGTCGCAATGGACGCAATTCGCTCGGAATCAAGCGTATTTTTTAAAGAGATAACTGATAAAATTGTTGCGTCGCAAGCAGAGGCCCAGAGAAATAGCCAACTATCGCGAGTCGCATTTGTCGCGCTCACTTTTTTGGCGCTTATATTAGTTTTTGTTGCGGTCCGTTTGCTGATCAGGGATTATTGGCGTCAATATGAAGCACGTTCAATTCAGAACAACGAACGGCATCGACTAGAGGAAGTTGTTAGAAATAGAACCATTGAGCTATCTAATTTGACGACTTACTTGCAGTCTGTCGCTGAAAAAGAAAAATCCGACCTGGCCCGCAACTTACATGATGAGTTAGGCGGGCTGTTAACCGTTATTAAAATGGATCTTGCGTGGTTGCAGGGTCGCGCAGCCGCCAGTGATCAGGAGGCCATTAGCAAGCTTGATGCCATCTCCTCTGGTATTGACAGCGCTTTGAATGTGAAACGACGTGTGGTTGAGAATCTGAGACCCTCACTGCTCGATCATTTTGGCCTGCCAACGGCATTACTGGCGTATTTTGACGAGACCTGTGAGAAAGCGGGATTGCGATGCACAACCGTTATTCCAGAAGAGTTAGAGGGTATTCCCGACCCGCTCGCTATTGCCTTGTTTCGTGTTAGTCAAGAGTCGCTCACGAACATCATACGGCACGCACACGCAAAAAGCGTCTGCTTGACCTTCAAAGCAGATATTAATAATTACACCCTAGAAATTACCGACGATGGGATCGGAATCGCGAGCGTCAAAGTGCTGGGTGCCGCATCGCATGGCTTATCGGGTATGCGCCATCGTATTGCTAATTTTAATGGAAAATTTGATATTACAGACAATCCACCTCACGGTACACGTCTGTATGTGGTCGTGCCACGGACGCTTGCGTAGCGTTATTTGACCGTCAGTGCCGCGCTGCTATTAAGGGATAAACTTGATCGAATTGTCGAACTTTATCCAGAAAATAGTCAGCACCGGCGGCAAGGCAGCGAGTCTTAACGATCGGTAGTGCATAGTTAGTTAATACGATGACTAGCGGTAAAGGAGGTAACACCCAGTGAGCGCGAGCACCTCGAACGACGTTGATGCCACTTCCTTCACGTAGTTCAACATCAACAACCAAAGCGTCGAAATCCCGATTTGCAATCCACTGCAAGGCTTCAGCTTCAGTCTCGGCACTCGCCGTGACGCGCATGACTCCAGGAACCGTCAAAAGCTGCGTTAATCGCTCCCGCAGGGGTGCAGAGTCTTCGACTAGCAATATGCGTCTTTCCCCGGGGTCTGAAAGCGGCGATGTGTTATTGGATGAGGCTGTTGCGAATGGCATACGATGTGATATCGGCATTAGTTTTCATGCCCATTTTGTCTAACAACCGTGATCGATACGTGCTGACGGTCTTGACACTGAGAAATAGCTTATTGGCGATGTCGGTGACACTTCGACCTTCAGCCAATTTGCAAAAAATCTGAAATTCCCGCTCAGAAAGGGCATTGTGCGTAGGTTTATCGGCGTCAGCGTCCATTCCATTAACCAAAAGGTCAGCTAACTCCGGACCTACATAGCGTTTGCCCCGCGCCACAGTACGCACCGCGCGCAGTAATTCTGCTTCGTCCGCACCCTTACTAATGAAGCCATTGGCTCCGGCGCGTAACACATTGATACCGAATTGTCGTTCTGGGAAACCACTCAATACCAGCACCGAAACGGTGGGGTGATGCTCGCGCGCTGATCTCAATACGTCCAAACCTGACATGTCTGGCAGTGACAGATCCAACAGCAGAACGTGGCAACTCTGTTCCTTGAGTGCGGCTAGGGCTTCCTTGCCAGTACGGCATTGCGCCACAACTCGAAGGTCGCTTTGCGATTCGATCATTTTGCAAAGACCCGCTCTAACGAGTTGGTGATCGTCGGCGATAATTAAGCTTAGTGCGGGCAAGTCTCACCTAGCGCTATTAGAAATATAAATTTCAATATCGGTGAATGTACACGTAGTTCTTGCACATCCATAAGCTCATGTTACCGCATTGCAAGTTAATAATGATCACGACTATCGTACAAGAGTATTAATCCCCGCAAACTATGACGCAACAAGTTGAGCGCTCGGGCCGCTGTAGGACTCCACTGACAACGTAAAGAACACTATTTTGGCGAGAGCGGCTATACGCCAATCGTGTACGCCAAACATACTGCACGTTCACACAATATTGTGTAAATTGTCGACGGCGAAGGACCAATTAAGAAGTTTCTCAACGACTGCATTAACATAATCCGCTCGTCTATTATGATAGTCAAGATAGTAAGCATGTTCCCATAAATCTATGGCCAATAAAGGTTTAGAGTGCGATGTGAGCGGGGTGTCAGCATTGCCTGTAGTAACAACCTTAAGGGCAGAGCCACTATGAATGAGCCATATCCAGCCGGACCCAAAGTGCTTCAGAGCCGCACCTGATAATTGCTTCTTAAGAGCTTCAATATCACCAAACGAGGAACCGATAAGTTTGTTTAATTCCGCGGGGAGGACCATGCCGCCACCATTTGGCGCAAGGCTCTGCCAATAGAATGAATGATTCCAAACTTGCGCCGCATTATTATAAATTGACTTATTGCTAGTCTTGTCGGCTGACGCAATGACTTGTTCTAGTGACAATCCGGCAAATGACGTGCCTGCAACCAACCGATTCAATTCATCTACATATCCTCGATGGTGCTTGCCATAATGAAAGCTCAGCGTACGCGCGGAAATTACTGGATCCAACGCGCTTTCGTCATAGGGTGGAGGTGGCAATTCGTGTATCGGCCAGAACTTTGGGATGCTACTTTTCATGTATGCAAATAATTTAGCGCTAACAACTCGATGGCACTGTAGGATGTTCGGCAACCCAAAGTAAGATAGTGGGATGGATTACGCGTAGGGGGACTATCAGTGCAATTTGAAGATCTGGAACGGCTGGCTGCCCATTTGCGAAGTCGAAGGCCCAATATATTGGCAATGTGGCGTCGTAAGGTGGACTTGGATGAGACCGTATCCGCATCGTCTACTTTGGCACGTGCCCAATTTGTTGATCATATTCCGAGGATCCTTGACGCCTTTGAGCGTCGATTACGTGCGAGAGATGCGAGTGAGGCAAAAGATGCGGCGGCGGCGGAGCGAGCGGGAGCTGCCGAGCATGGAGTTAACCGCTGGCTGCATGGTTATAATTATCGCGAAACAATGCGCGAGTGGGGACACTTGCAGATCGCATTGACGGATGAAATTGAGAGCTTCACTCAGGCCAATGAGCGTCTAGATTCGATCGCGATGTGTGCTGCGCGGCGTAATGCGACCCAGTTATTTGTGGATTGTGTGGTAGAGAGTGCTGTGGGTCATGCAAGTTTGCAGCAAGCCGAGGCCGCTAGTCGGCTTAGCGATCTTGAACGAGTGCTTGAGCAGCTAAAAGCCGGAGAGCAAGTTCGAGCGAAACGCTGGCATGAGTTGACGCATGACCTGCGCGGCAATGTAACCGCGGTAAAGGTTGCGGCTAACGTGCTAATGCGAAACGATACAAATAGCTCGCCAACTGCAGTATTGGCTATTCAATCGAGTGCCGAAGCGCTCGGCTCTTTACTCAATGACCTCATCGAAGTGACGCGCCTAGAGGCGGGCCGCGAGAGTCGCGTGGTTGCCCCCTTGGATGTGGCCGTCCTGCTGCAGGAAATGATCTCGAGTTTTCAGCCTACAGCCGCCGAAGGAAATTTATTTCTGACCCTGTCGGGGCCGACTTCTTTACTAGTGAATAGCGATGCGAGAAAATTACGGCGAATTGTTCAAAACCTAGTCGTCAATGCGCTGAAATACACTGAGCGCGGAGGTGTTCAGGTGGTGTTCGGCGTAATTGATAATGCTGAAATACCTAGTTGGAGCTGTAGTATTAAGGACACGGGCGCCGGACTTTCGGATGACGGAACCTCGTTGGCACAAGCAATGATTGCGGCGACCGATGAAGACGCGAACGTTGCGGGGCAGTCGAGCCGAGATACATTGGCTTCTGCTTCGTCAGATAGCTCGGCAGGCGCAGGCGAAGGCATCGGACTCGTGATTGTAAAGCGATTATGCGAATTATTGGATGCAACAATTGAACTGCACAGTCCCGTTGGGCGCGGCACTACGTTTCGTTTAGTGTTTCCCATGAGTTATGCGGTGAGTGAGGGGTAGGAAGGTACCTACGCGGCTAATTGTGCGGTGTAACTAGTGAGGTTCATAACAGACCTGCATAGTTAAGTTGTTGAAGCTCGACCATTTAACTTGTAAGGATTAAAAAATGCATTGCTGTGTGTGGACGGTCAAAAGCTTTAAGCTGCAGGCTCTTGCCGCGACTGCCGTATGCCTTCAGGGCTCAATGGCGATGGCCGCTTCGCCGCTGGAGAGCGCTGAATACGGTCCCAATCCGCAATTAGTGCCACCCAAGGAGGCGCTCTTTTCCACGCTTAACGTCGCGAAGGCCGAACGTTGGCACAATGGCGTTACACCGATTGCGGCAGAAGGTCTCACGGTCGCGGCCTATGCGAACGGATTGACGCACCCGCGCTGGCTATTCGTACTGCCCAATGGCGACGTTTTGGTTGCGCAAGCCGAAGCGCCACTAAAGCCTGACGATGCGAAAGGGTTGACGGGAAGAATTCGCAAGGCGATCATGAAGCGTGCCGGATCCGGCGCTGCCCCCAGTGCAAATCGCATTACTCTCTTGCGCGAATTAAAAAGTGGAGTAGTTGAAAAACATATTTTTCTTGAAAACCTAAATTCGCCGATTGGTATGGCTCTAATTGCTAACACTCTGTATGTGGCGAATAGTGATGCCGTAATTAGCTTTCCGTACAAAACGGGGGATATCGAGATTAATGCGCCCGCGACTGTAGTTACTATGCTCCCGGCCGGGACTATTAATCATCATTGGACCAAAAGTCTGCTGGCCAGTCGAGATGGGCGTTACCTATACGTCGGGGTGGGCTCTAATAGCAATGCTGCGGAAAACGGTCTTGACGTTGAAAAAGAGCGTGCTGCGATTTGGCAAATTGACCCGAGTAGTGGCTCGCATAAAATATATGCTGCAGGCTTGCGCAATCCGGTGGGTCTCGCATGGGAACCGAGTACTGGTGCACTTTGGGTTGCGGTAAATGAACGTGATGAATTAGGCGATCAGACACCACCAGATTACATTACAGCTGTGAAGGAAGGTGCGTTCTATGGTTGGCCCTACAGCTATTACGGGCAGCACGTAGACAGTCGAGTAAAACCTAACGATCCCGAAAAAGTAGCAACGGCACTGGCTCCTGATTATGCACTAGGTGCTCACACAGCGTCGTTGGGTCTTGGTTGGTCGGGGAGTAACTCTTTGCCATCACGCTTCCAAAGCGGAATGTTTGTCGGGCAACACGGTTCCTGGAATCGCAAAAATCGTAGCGGATACAAAGTTGTATTCGTTCCCTTCATGGATGGCAAGCCTAGTGGACTGCCTATTGACGTGTTAACAGGGTTTTTGGATTCGAAAAATCATGCTCAAGGCAGACCTGTTGGGGTTGCGGTGGATAACCACGGTGATCTGTTGGTTGCCGATGATGTTGGGGACGTGGTCTGGCGCGTTAGGCGCGCGGACATAAGCTCCCCGTAGTGATTTTGAAGCGTGCAGGCAATGTCCTACAAGGGCTGTTCCGCTAAACTCACTGTGTAGGCCTGGATTTTCGCCGACACTCGAAATCGCTGTTAGTTTAGAAGGAGTTTAGAATGAAAATGTCAAACGTGGTGTTAGTAATGGCGGTCGTTGCATTGGGCCTCGCCGCTTGTGACAAAAAGTCACCGGAACAAGTGCAAAAAGATGTAACGTCCGCAGAAATGAAAGGGCAAGAGAATGTTGCCCACGAGCAGGACAAGGCCGACAAGGTAGCCCAAGACGCTGGTAAAAATATTCAGGACGCGAATGCCGATGTCGCTCTGGTAGCGGCGAAGGCAGACTATAAAATAGCCGTAGCGGCTTGCGAATCTCAAAGTGGTTTGGCCCGCGATGCTTGTAAAAGTAACGCTCAGGCGGCATTAGATACAGCCCAAGCAAAGGTCGACGCTAATAAACCTAAGTAGGCATCTCGACTAAAAGAAGGTCGGCAACAAGCTATAGGTTTTCAAAACTAAGTCACGGTCATTTTGACCCAATGTTGTCGACCATCTTTAACTAACGGGATTTTCTCCGCAGAACACGCATGCCCGTCTAGCAAAACATATGCCTCCTCGGCTGTTTTGACCCGCTCTATTTGTATCCTGTAATCCAAGTCTCTTGTCTTGATGATGACTTCAAAGCCGTTCCAATGTGGAGGCATACAGGGTAGTAGACGAATAAAGGCGCCACGGATTTGTGCACCTAAAACAGATTCTAATATCGCGGTGTAAAACCATCCGGCTGCGCCCGTGTACCACGTCCAACCGCCTCGTCGAGTATGTGGCGGGGTTGAATAGATGTCGCCCGCAATCACGTAAGGTTCCACTCGGTAAGCCTGGACACCGGTGCGTGTGTCGGCACGTCGAATTGGATTTAATATATCGAGCATTGCACCTACTTGAGCATGATTTTTAAGACTCGCGTGCGCCATGAGCGCCCAAAGAGCAGCATGGGTGTATTGCCCCCCATTTTCGCGCACACCCGGTATGTATCCCTTAATGTAGCCAGGATCGACATTAGAGGTGTCAAAAGGAGGGGTGAAGAGTAGTGCCAATCCGTCACCGCCGCGTAATAGCTGCTGATCGAAGGAATCCATTGCCCGTGCCGCACGCTCCGCGTCTGCCGCTTTGGATAACACCGCCCAGCTCTGTGCGATGGAATCGATCCGGCACTCCGCATTGGCGGCAGAGCCAAGCGGGCTGCCATCATCAAAATAAGCCCGTCGATACCAAGCGCCATCCCAACCCTGTAATTCACAGGCTTGGGTCACGGCATCAGCGAGCGCTAACCAGCGACGTGCCCGATCGGCATCTCCGCGCAACGTAGCGATTGGCGCGAATTGCCGCAGATTGGCGATCAAAAACCATGCCAACCAAACGCTTTCTCCCCGCCCCTGGTATCCAACACGATTCATGCCGTCGTTCCAATCACCGCCACCCATTAACGGTAAGCCATGTGCGCCGACTTGCATACTTACATCAATGGCCCGGGCACAATGTTCATACAGGCTCGCGACTTCGGCACTGATTATAGGTACATAGTGAGAGTCTTCTTTGTCGGCCGCGAGCGGTGGACCTTCTATAAAGGGGACTAGTTCGTCAAGTACAGCATTGTCGCCTGTTACTTCTAAGTATTGATGAACAGCAAACGGCAGCCATAGGCGATCATCACTAAAATGGGTCCTAACACCGCGCCCGCTTGGCGGATGCCACCAATGTTGAACATCGCCTTCTAGGAATTGGCGCGCAGCCGCTCGCAATAAGTGCTCGCGAGTACGCGCCGGCGCAGTTAGGGAAAGTGACATGCAGTCTTGCAACTGATCGCGAAATCCATACGCGCCACCCGCCTGATAAAATGCCGCTCGTGCCCAAAGTCGACAACTGACGGTCTGGTATAGCAGCCAACGATTAAACAGCACATCAAGTGCACGGTCCGGTGTACGAATTTGAACTGTACCTAACAAACCATCCCATAGCTCGCCCACTTGGCGCAAAGTCTCATCGGGGTTAATTCGATGTCGCGAGACTAGAAGCCGTGCTGCGGCCGTGTCACTGGCTTGACCTAGAAGAATCAAAATTTCTTTGCTGGCGCCCGGTGCTATTTCCAATTCTATAGCCATCGCGCAACAGGGGTCTAATCCCGCGCCGACCCGACCGGACCATGCTGCGACGTCGTGCATTCCCGCTGGCGCGCTTAAATCTCCGCCGCGTCCGAGGAATTCACGGCGGCTGCCCGTTACATAATGTCGACCCGCTAAATCGCAAAAGGCCACGCGAGTTCCGAAGTCGATTTGGGTTGAGTTTCGTGCAAACATAGCACCACTTTCAGGATCAATTTCTGTCACGATATTGGGCGCACTTGCGGCGCGCTCGGGACCGAGAGTCCATTCAACGTAAGTGGCTAACGTTAATCGTCGGTTGCGATGAGAATTATTAGTGAGACGCAAACGACACAATTTTACGGGATCGTCTGGAGCGATGAATACTTTGAGATCACTGGTGATTTCCTGGGTATTTAATAAGAATTGGGAATATCCTTGTCCATGACGAATTTCATAGCGTCGATTATGAAGGCGAATAGGAAGCGGAGTTGGACTCCAAAGCGAATTTGAATCGGCATCGTGTATATAAATCGCTTCGCCGCTCGGGTCAGACACCGCATCGTTCGACCAAGGAGTCAGTAAATTTTCGTGACTGTTGAGCGACCAGGTGCACATCGCTCCGCTTTCCGATACCAATGTACCAAACTCCTCATTAGCAATGACATTGCACCATGGCGCGGGGGTTGTAGTTCCTGGCTCCAGAACAATCACGTACTCTCGACCTTCTCGAGCAAAGCCCCCTAAGCCGTTAAAAAATTCACGACCCGGCGTGCTACGGCTGCCGATCGTCTCCGGCAAGAGGTCGCGAATCCTTGGGATGGGGGTGAATAATCGCTCTGCTTGCTGTCTTTCATTGTCAGGTCTACGCAATTGCTCGGTAAGACTTCCGTGTGCCGGATGCAATACTACCCGCGCGGTGGCAAGTATCAGATCACGCTCGGCTGGAGTAATCAGGTCGGTGCGCAGTGTGTAAACATCGCCACGCTCGTCCCCGGTTGTGATCGATGCACGTACGGTATAGGCACGCACCGTACGTTCGATGTCATTCTGAAGGTCTTGAACATAGGAATGCTGTAGCTCATTGAGTATTACCACGTCCACAAATAGGCGTTTTATGCGTAAATATTCTTGGGCACGTAGACATTGTTTGATAAAGTCTAATTCTTCGTTGCCTCGACATCGGATTAGCAGGATAGGGCGGTCGCCAGATATCGAAAAGCGCCACAAATGAGTCATATTTAGTCTATTTGAAGCAATAATATCGGTGCCGGTGCGAAGACGCCTATCGGGGAACAATAAATTGGCAGCGAGAATTTGAAACAATCGAGCCTCGACTAAATCGCTTTGCAAATGATGTAATTCCGCACGTACAAAAGTCCACGCAAATGCGCAGGCATGCGCAAATATCGCCGGATGGCGGTACTTAGATGCCAATGCGATTGCCATTTCGCGCGACTCGGCGATGAGTGTTGCGAATGTAACCGTCACCGTTTCTTCAGGCTCGATAGTTATGCGAGTCCGTAAGCTGAAAATCGGATCTAGGACATTTCCAACTGTATTTGACAGAGCTCGACCGTCTTCGATCACGAGAGGCGAACGGACGTTTCTGCCGCGACCCATGAAACGTAAACGATCAGTCTCATATTCCAAATGCGCGCCGCTGCTAGATGTACTCAAGACATGCACCGCCCAAATTGGCTCATCTGTGCTACTACGGCGTCGTCGTGTTGCGATTAATGCACCAAAATCTTCGACAAATTCTGTTTGCACAAAGAGGTTGGAGAAACTCGGGTGGGCTACATCGGCGCGGTGGGGTGCCAATACAATCTCTGCGTAAGAGGTAAGATCAACAATACGAGTACCGGCACCGTCGTTGCGAATCGATACGCGACGTAGCTCGCCGTTGTCTTCGGCAGCTACTACAACTTCTGTTAAAGTTGACAAACTGCCATCACGGCGACGAAATTCAACCGCCTCTTCCTTGTAAACGACCTCATAATGATCAGGGACCACTGCGCTAGGTTGAAAGCCTGACGACCAATATTTTCCTGACTCTACGTCTCGGATGTAGATAAAACTGCCCCACGCATCGCGGGTTGGGTCTTCACGCCATCGACTAACCGCCCGTGATCGACATACGCTATATCCTGCACCGGAGTCAGTTAGCATTACTGCGTATAGTCGGTTGGACAGCAAGTGTGTAACCGGCGTAGGCAACCCCACCCCAATAACTGTGCGCTCAAGCGCCGGAAGTTGCAGCTCAGATTCGGTATTGGGAAGCTCTGTTTCGATTACAATAGGAGCATCGGCAAATCGAATAGCGCGTTCCTGAAGCAACAGTTCTGCGGCGCAAATCATGGGATCTTGATGGAATCGACTTTGCATAATGCGATCGTTTAACGCGTTGTCCAAAGCAACAATGGACATTCCTTGGTGATGCGCCATATAGCAGCGAATCACGACCCCTTTTTTCTGATCGGGCACGCGTTGAGTCGTAAAATCGATTGCTTCATAATAGCCGTACTCCCCGCGCGCCGCCCAAGAATCTAGTGCGTGAAAATTTTGAATTGCTGAAGCGGGTGCGAGCATCGCAGCTAGCGCTGTCGCATAGGGTGCCGCCACATAGTCCGCGCCTAGGCCACGTTTAAGCCCTAACGTTGCCAAGCCAAAAGCGGAGTATTGATAAGTGAGCTCGCGATCTCGAACATTATAGGCTGATTCCGAAATGCCCCACGGTAGCGAGTGTTCAACACCAAATTGAATTTGTTGGGTCACGGCTCGGCTATTGGTTTGCTCCAACAGACTAAACCGTGGCTCCTTCATCACCAGCGCTGGCATTAAGTACTCAAACATTGAACCCGACCAAGAAGCAAGTACAGGTCGCTTAGAGCCGCCGGTCAGGCGTCGGCCTAATCTGCGCCAATGGGACCTTGGCACATCGCCTTTTGCGATCGCCACGAAGCTGGCCAGCCGTGATTCTGACGCAAGCAAGTCGTAGTATCCCGTATCAAGGGTATGGTCTGCGATGCGAAATCCAATTGAAAATAAGCCACGATGACGGTCATATAAAAACCCGAATTGCATGGAGTCTACTAGCTGCCAGCATTCTTCACTTAAGTCTCGCAATTGACCCAATAAGGCTGAGCCGGCTTGATGTGCGCGTTCAATGTTGGCTATAAGCTGGCGTTGGCTTTCACATTCGGCCGCTGACCAAGAGTCTGTATTCAAAGCGCGGAACTCAGCGAGAGTCTGCTTGTGGTGTTTTATCACGTCTACAAGACTTGCTGTATGAGCTAGTCGTATTTCAATCCTATTCCACTGAGTAGCCAGAAGTGCAGACATTTCATGAGGAATTTTCGGGCAGAGGATGTCTAGCTCGACTAAATGGCTAGAGATGTCCTTATGAATTAATTGGACCCATGTAAATGCTGCGGCATGCTGCAGACTTCCGTTTGCCGTAAACGCGTGTGTCATATCAAGAAGTTTTTCTGCAATTTCTAGCGCCGCGTAGAGTTGCTTGGCAGCCATTGCCAGGCTCGCCGTTGGTGCGGCTAAAATTTGCCGCAATTCGCTTAAGCAAAAATTGATTTCAACTTTAGCAACGTTACTATTTGGAGTGGGGTGAGGCAACGCAGACAATGCCGTAGTGCATTGGCGCACAGAGTCTAAAATGCCTGTATGTGCGTTGATTGCCAATAAGGGTTTTTCAATCGCTTGATTGAGTGCTTGGCGCAAGGTAATTAGATGTCCGGCAAGATTTCCGCTGTCGACGGTCGATACATAAAGCGGTGCCAGTGGCTTAAGCGTACGTGTGTCGTACCAATTCAACAAATGGCCATTAAAGCGCTGTAGTTGCCCGATAGCACTAATTGTCGAGTGCAGCCGCAGCGCAAGGGTCGACGTACCTAACCAACCAAAATCATGCGCAGCCACACAAGACAGCAGATATAGCCCCATATTAGTCGGTGAACTGCGATGCGCAATAGTCGGTAGAGGCTCTTCCTGGAAGTTATCGGGAGGCAGCCAACTGTCTTCTGCTGTTACGAAAGTCTCGAAATAACGCCAAGTTAGTCGGGCGATACCCCGCATTTCGCCCTCGGCTGTAGCGCTGGGTGTTACGTCATGTTCCTGGGGATACAAGGGGCGACTTAGAAATCTTGCCAGCAAGGGGGATAGCCACCATAAAATCAGCAGGGGTGCAGCCTCAGTTATAGCTGGCGAATTAAACCGCACGATAATCGCACACGTTGCAACTACGACAATTGTTGCGCCTTTGAGTGGCCAAATAAAACTAGACAATGAGTGATCGCGACGCTCATTTAGCTGAGCAGCAGTTGTCCATTCCAGCATACGGTGATGGCTGATCGTCAGGCGAAATAAAGCTCTCCCAATTGCGTCGATGCTAAGCCACGCGTTCTGGGCAAGAAGTCCAACCGCGACGATGGTTCGTGCGATATCGTCGACGAAATCGGCTGAAAGTTGGCGCAAGTGATTATAGGCTGACTGGGTGGGTCGCCAAATCGTCAGTCGCGCAATTAGAGTTGCCAATGCTGGCCATATAATGGGGAGAACAACCAGAATTATCCAAGTTTCGAATCGCATGTTAGGGCTGCTCCACGCAGCCACTAAAATGAATACTGCGGCGGGTGCGAGTAAGGATCGACGTAGATTGTCTAGCATTTTCCAACGCGCTAGTGGCGGCAACTTCCCACGTACTCCAAGAATCCAAGGTAGGAGTTGCCAGTCCCCGCGCATCCATCGATGCGAGCGTGCAGCCGCCACTTCGGAATGCGACGGGAATTCCTCGAACAATTCTATGTCAGTGACCAATGCACATCGCGCGAAAATTCCCTCGAATAGATCGTGACTGAGTAATGCGTTTTCCGGCACCCGATCTTTTAAGGCTGCCTCGAATGCGGCTACTTCGTATAGGCCCTTCCCCGTAAATAGACCTTCGCCGAAAACGTCTTGGTACAAATCTGATACTGCGGCGGCGTAAGGATCCAGGCCGCTTCCACCGGTAATAATTTCCCGGTACAAAGAGCGTTCTTCCCGCGTTGGGAGTAGAGGGGTTATTCGTGGCTGTAGTACCCCAAACCCACGCACAATTCGTTGTTCTCCCTGATCAAATACAGGTCGATTGAGGGGATGGGCCGCGACGCCCACTAAATCCCGTACTGCGCCTAGAGGTATACGGGTATCGGCATCCACCGTGAAAACGTACCGAATATTTTTGGGCACGACTAACAGACTTTCTGCCACACCTACAAAGGAGGTATTTTTCGCGCCAAGTAATAGCCTATTTAGTTCAAATAATTTTCCGCGCTTACGTTCCCAGCCCATATGCCATTGTTCATGTTCATTCCATTGCCGACGTCGATGCAAAAGATAAAAACGCGGTTCGAGTTCAGGTAGCTGTCGATCTTGTCGGTTTAACGATGCTATTGCTTCGGTCGCGGCTGCAAAGATAGCGGTGTCGTCGACTGTGGTAGCGGTCTTTGCATCAGCGAAATCTGTGAGTAAAGCGTAACGGACCTCTGAATCCGGATTGGCGAGTGCATGTACTTGCAATTGACGAGAGTATAGCCATCCATCGCGTATGCTTCGTAGGATGACCGGCATTACCACCAGTGTTTTAAGCTCAGGAGACAATCCTTGTTGTAACGCAAGGCGCGGCATGTGGCGAGGCGCAAATCGGCGCATCCAAATACGATTTATAACGGCTATAGCAAACTCAGAGGCAGGAAAGAAAGCCATGAGACATAGTGTAATTCCCGCAAAGTCCAAAGTGGATGAGACCCCCCAGTACATTGCGAATCCAACCACTGCCGTAGTTATCCCAAGCACGCATCCAAAGTACAGGGCACGACCATACTGAAGTACCCAGCGTTTAAAAAATTGAGCTTGGGTTGGATTGAAGCCTAACAGTTTCTCTGTTGTTGAGCGGCGCGAGCCAATTAGGAATTCTCCAATATCAATTTGTGAGTCTGGATGCGTTTTCGATTCAGCAGAAAGTTGTGTTAACAACTTTTGAGTAGCCAGAATCTCGCTGAGGTTTGATAGTTTTGCAAGCTCTTGAATGCAGTTACGATAGCGGTCACGTGTGAGGCGATCACATTGATAGTAGGAGCTATGTTCGCGCAATAGCTGCTCAACCAGTGATACGCGCTCAAATTGTGTTCGCCAATCGAACGCCGCAGCCTCGCGAAGGCTGGTCATAATATTTCTTACCGTAAGGTTGCTAGCGCTGCGACGCATATGCTCGTGCTGAATTACCTCGTCTATGGTTGTGCCGATTGAAGTCAGATGCTGTACCAATTGATCAAGCACCGGTTGCCGTTCTTCCCCCATGAATTGCAAACGTTGGGCAAGTTGCACGATGTAGGGTCGCCGCTTATCGGAGCTACGCCGAGCCAAATCCGAAAATGCTTGGTGCGAATATTCCTTGGGACTTGTCAACAGCAAAGTATTTGCGAATATATCGGCATCGCCTCGTTCTATCAAAGCGGCTTCCATCCTCACCGCGACCCGTCGTAATTCATCTATCAGTACAATTCGCAACACCGGATATAGCGCCCATAATTCCCTCATAGTGAGCGGCGTGACGCATTGATAGCTTAGGAGATAACGACTAAAAGTCTCGGTATCGAAGTTGTAGTCCGTGTGCGCCAGATATTCGCGTACAAGATGGAAAATCCGCGGCCAATTGTCGCCGCTTGATTCCCGGGGCAGGTCCTGCCAAACCTTAGGCGTGAGCTTGAGCGGAATGTCCGTGACTTGCTCAGCCAAAACATGGTAATTATCAACTAACCACTCTGATGCTGGCGTGATGGCGCGTCCTGCTCGAAGCGCCGCCGTTACGGTTAGATAGGCGCTCTCTAGTCGCTTTGCATTGTCTTTAAGGCGAGTTGGTAAGTTGACCCTAACCGAAGTGGGTGCTGAGCATGCGTGCTGTGCCAACCAGCGCGCATGCTCTTCTAACCGCTCAACGCTCCACATTTCCTCGCGTGTTGGATCTTCCTGTATCGAATGCTTTTCACTGCGACGTTGTGGTTCTCTGCTGCCGATCACTGCCCGGCATGCCGCTCAGCTGCGGGTGAAAATTGACCGTTCTCATCTGAAAATATAATCTCGACTCGACGATTCTGCTGGCGACTGCCAGGACTAGAATTGGAAGCTAGCGGATAGTCCATGCCGCGACCTCGACTACGTATCCGATCTCCGAGCACACCCCGGGACAGCAAAGCCTCTCTGACTGCATCAGCACGACGTTGCGATAGATCAAGGTTGTAGTCTGCACCGCCGATATTGTCCGTATGGCCTTCAACTAAAACAGCCAATTTCGGCTGTTTGTGTAGGAATTCCGACAAACGATCCACTGTTTCGGCCGCGCCCGGCAATAATACCGCCTTACCACTGGCGAATAACACATTCCCCAGGGTCAATACCATGCCACGGTCCGTTTGTTTCGCCTGTAGGTTCTCAAGCTCAGCCCGTAATCGGGAGGACTCATCCGAGGCAGCGCTGGCTTGATTTTTTGATCTATCAGCATCTGCTTTTGATCGATCTGCTTCAGCCTTTGCCAGGGCGGCCTCGGTGGTACGAGCCTCTAACAACACTTTACTGCGCTCCGCCTGTCCCTTTTCAACATCTTTTCGCGCTGCTACTTCCTTGGTTTGTTCCTCTGCAATTTGAGCCTGACGAGCCGCCACATACGATAAGTGCTGAATATCTACAAGCGGCTTATGTTGCCTGAAGGAATCCTCGGCTGCCCGCAATGCCTCGTCAGCCTTCTTGAGTCGAATTCCTGCCGCTTCTTGCGCGAGCGGATCGCTGTTTGCCTTCTGTACTTCTGCTCGTGCAGAGTCAAGCTCTGGAATTTGTTGTGGTGTCGAGGCACAACCAGCCGCTAACATACAGGCACAAACTACAAGGTTAAGATTTCTATATGACTTAAACATCAATATCTCCTGATACACACGTTATTTCGTGGTTTGGTGCACTATTTCTGCACGCAATGTTTCTGTGCTGGCGCGTACTTCTTCGGCGGCCTTAGCCGCACTCGCACTTCGCCCGCGAGCGGCCGCCAAATCGGCGTCTAATTCGGCTTGTTCAGCGAGTCTATTGGCGTTTCGTGTGTCGCCTTTGTCTGCCGCTGTTTTTGCCTGTGACAATTTTTCCTTGGCGGAATCAAGATTCGCTGGATCAAAGCGGCGCGCTTCGGCTTGATCTGCCTGGTCGATGCTGGTCTGCGCACGTGTCATCGCCTCAGTAGGCCGAGGTGGATTTCCTGAACAGCCTGCAACAGCACATATCGCTAGTGCTAATACTCCATACTTGATGCCCATGGTCATTAATCCTTCCGTTAATTTTACTAAACTTATTTGATCATTTTGATACATATCGTGATGTCGGGTATGCAGAGGCTTCGCGTGCAGCATCGCCGATTGAAGTGTAAGAAAAATCCTACACACGATTGACTGCAAAGAGTTTATGGGCTGTGCTAAAACTGATTCATTGTGCCTTACATTCTAATAGTAATAGCTGCTGATGAGAAAACATGTTGGGACTAACACTGACTCTCAGTGCGGCTGTTCTCTCGCTTGCGCATCTATTGGTCGCGACTACGGTTACGCTGCACGTATTATATTTTAAACGCGATGCAGGTTCGTCTGCTGCTTGGATTGGTCTAGCCTGGTTAGCGCCGTTTTCAGGGAGCACCCTATATTACTTACTAGGCATCAATCGCGTGCGCAGACGCGCGATCACTCAGGTAGGTATGCGTGAGCCAAAGGCGCGCTCAATAACGGAAAGTCCCACACTCTGCGGCCTACTTTTCGGGTTGGAACGAGCTGGGCAATATATTACGCAGCGCTCCGCTGTGCTCGGTAACGAAATCAGACTTCTGCGTAGTGGTGATGATGCATATCCTCCGATGATTGCGGCAATTGACGGTGCGATGCAAAGTATTGCGTTGGCGAGTTATATCTATAGGAATGATGATATAGGCAATACATTTTCAGCCGCGCTTATTCGCGCAAATGCACGGGGTGTACAAACCCGTGTGTTAATCGATGGCTTCGGTGGCGGATATTTTTCATGCCCGACCTATCGTCAGCTTCGGAAGAATGGAGTGCCGGTAGCTCAATTTATGCATTCATCATGGCCGTGGCGAATGCCGTTTCTTAATTTACGTAGTCATAAGAAAATATTAGTCATCGACGGCCGAGTGGCCTTTACTGGCGGCCTAAATATTGGCAATGAAAATTCTAGCGCGCGCCAACCT
>JAYVYN010000242.1:0-2965 GCA_043784265.1 Gammaproteobacteria bacterium
GCCCACCGGACTTAAACACAGTTCTCCGTAGGTATGGAGTAAATACGCCATGATGAGCCAGCTCGATGACACTTTAGAACCTGATGCCACGATACTCGCTCCTGCGGCCATCACTAAAAATCCTAAGCCCATCAAGATCACGCCGATTGCAAACTTGGCCGGCACTGACGGATTCAAGTGACGCTTGGCTAACGCGATCCACAACCAAGCAAACAAGGGTGCGAACACCACAATATAAGTCGGGTTGAGCGACTGAAACCACTCCGCCGGTATTGTGAAATGCAGCGTGCTGATAACTCGATCCGTATAACGCTCGGCAAACAGATTCATTGATGATCCGGCTTGTTCGTAGCCGGAAAAAAATAAGGCGCAGCCTAGGAATAAAACCACCAGCACGATGCCGTGCTGAGACTCTTCTCGCGTCAGTTTTCCAAATATAAAGAAATAGGCAAAATATAAAACCGCCATTCCAACGATGAGTCCTGCAGTGCTACGCGCGAGGTTCACGGGATTGATCGAAATAAGGCTAAAATACACAGCGCCCGAAATCGAGGCGAGAATGGCGACGCACACCCAAAGGCCCAACCATGGCTTAGAGGCGGCGGCAGCGTCACTACCATGCGGGCCACTACCGCGCGTCACAGTCGGTGATTCAGCAATCGCCTTCCCGGCCTCCCCTAAATGACGACGCGTCAGGTAAAACTGGAGCGCACCCAATGCCATGAACAGCCCGGCTGCTGCGAAGCCTGCACGATTGCCAAACAGTTGCTGTGCTTCGCCGGTGATGAGAGGTCCGAGGAATGCACCGACGTTGATGCCGATATAGAATAAATTGAAGCCCGCATCTAAACGCGCCCCACCTTCAGGATATAACTGACCGACGATAGCGCTGATATTGGGCTTCAGTAAGCCCACGCCCAGTATGATCACGAACAACCCGAAATAAAAAGAACGCGGGCTACTCGACAAAACCAACAGAGCATTTCCCAGCGCTATCGCGCAGCCGCCAATCAGCACAGCGCGTTGCGCGCCAATAAGCCGATCTGCAATCCAACCACCGGGCAATGCCGCAAGAAATGTGCCAGCGGTATAAAGTCCGTAGATAGCAACGGCGGTCTTATCGTCAATACCGAAACCGCCGTGGGATACGGCACCTACCAAGAACAACACCAGCACCGCACGCATTCCGTAATACGTGAAACGCTCCCACATCTCAGTGAAAAAACAGGTCGCAAGTCCCCGTGGATGCCCGAAGAACGTATCGCTCAAATATCCCCCAACCTTAATACCTTAGACTTGGTTTGCTTCTTCTTTAGCGCGTGCGCTGAGTTTATCTTTCAACAGGAGTTTTGCCATGAGAATGCCGATTTCATAAAGAATATACATGGGTACTGCCATAAAGCTTTGCGATACCGCATCGGGCGGCGTCAAAAATGCCGCCACAATGAATATACCCAACAATACGAAGCCACGATTTTTGGTGAGGGTGCTAATTTTTACAAAGCCGGTCCACACTAACAATACGGTCGCTACCGGCACTTCAAATGCTACACCGAACGCTAGTAATAGCACCATCACGAAATCCAAGTAGCTCGACATGTCCGTCATCATTTGCACGCCGGCTGGCGTGGTCGAGACGAAGAAACTCAGCATGACGGGAAACACTAAATAGTAAGCGAATGCTGCACCCAGATAAAAAAGTAATACGCTGGACACTAATAAGGGTATTGCGAGTTTTTTCTCATGCCGATATAGACCGGGCGCGACAAACGCCCAGGCCTGGTACAACACGACCGGCATGGCGATGCCTAGCGCGGTTAACAGGGCTAATTTAAACGGCACGGTGAAGGGTGCCACCACGCTGGTTGCAATCAAAGTCGCACCGGCCGGTAATTTTTTAATGAGTGGTTTGGCGACAAAACTAAATAGCTGATTCATGTACATCGCGCAGGGGGCAAAACAAATTCCCACCGCTAGCATCGCCTTGAGCAGGCGATCCCGAAGTTCCAACAAATGCGAGACCAGCGTTCCTTCAGCGAGATTACCTGGGCCATTCCCAGTGCTGGGTTCACTCATGAGGCGTGTGCGGTGGTACCGAAGCTACACCCGGTGGCGCCGTCTCGGTGGGTGCAGCGCCAAGCGGTGCGTGATACGGGTTCTCGTGCGAGACCTCGTGAGGCGGCTCAGGCGTGGGCGTTGGCGTCATGGAGGGTGTGTACGGCGACAGAATCTTTGGCGCACTGGTGGGCTTAGCCGCTTCTTTAAGCAAAGCGTCTGCACTGACTTCGCGGTCCAATTGTTCGCCGAGTTGCCGCGTCATTGCACGTGCTCGGCCCATCCAATTACCCACCTGTCGAGCCACTTTGGGCAGCCGTTCAGGCCCCAGCACCACTAATGCGATGACCGAGGTGAGCAATATTTCCGAAAACCCAAAATCCAACATGCGCTAACTCAGGTTAATTTTAAGTAGGCGTTTTGGGCGTTACTTTCGCCTCGGCTTCGCGCGCCGTGGTGGTTACGAAATCCGCATCTTTTTCCTGCTTGAGCTGCTTCACTTGCTCCTCGGACTCTCCGTCACTCATTGCCTGTTTGAAGCCTTTGACAGCTGCGCCCAGGTCCGAGCCAATTCCTCGCAAGCGTTTAGTGCCAAATATCACTAACGCAATGGCCAGAATCACCAACAACATTTTTGAATCGAACATATCAATTTCTCCGATTCCATCAGGAATATTACGAATACCCAATAATACGCCATTGGCATTCTGGCGTATGCCCAAGGTTCACGCTAACACTAGTCGGCTTCCAGCCAAAAAGTCACCGGCCCGTCGTTAACCAGCGATATCTGCATATTGGCGCCGAAAATCCCACTTTTGACCACGCCATGTTGCGCTTGCGCCTGGGCTACTAAGAAATCAAACAAAGGGCGGGCTTGCAGAGGCGGCGCAGCATGCGAAAAGCCCGGTCG
>JAYVYN010000243.1:0-4623 GCA_043784265.1 Gammaproteobacteria bacterium
TGGGCGGTGCGAGCAGGCCACCAATCTAACCTCCTAGAGGTCGCAATAGACTCCGCGAAATAATATGCCGTTGTATCTCACTTGTCCCATCCCATATTCGTTCAATACGCGCATCGCGCCAGATACGTTCCAGCGGTAAGTCACTCATGAGTCCCATGCCTCCATGTATTTGCAGGGCTTCATCAGCCACCATGGCCAGCATCTCAGTGGCTTTTAATTTGGCGATGGCCATGTCCATATCCGTATCGCGTTTATTGTCGCGCTTCCACGCCGCTTCTAGCACTAGGAGTTCCGCGGCGCGCAGTTCAACCGCCATATCCGCCAACTTAAAGCTCACGCCCTGAAACTTACCAATAGGCTGCCCAAACTGTACGCGGTCGACCGCCCACTGCGTCGATAATTCTAAGGCACGTTCAGCGCGCCCCAGGCAGGTTGCGGCCACTTGCAGCCGGGTCGCTCCCAACCAAGTATTAGCAACTTCAAATCCACGATGTACTTCACCTAGTACCGCCGCTTGGGACACGCGACAATTATTGAATTCAAGGATGCTATTCGTATACCCGCGATGCGAAACATTGGTATACCCGGGTCGTATGACAAACCCCGGATGATCGCGGTCAATCAGGAAAGCCGTCATGAGCTTACGCTTGAGTTTACCGCTGCCCTCCTCCCCGGAGGCTGCAAACAATATTACATAGTCGGCGTGATCGGCATGGCTAATAAAGTGTTTAGTGCCATTAACTATAAAATCTCCGCCGTCCAGTACCGCGCTGGTTTTCATGCCCCGCAAGTCTGAGCCTGCACCCGGTTCGGTCATTGCCAGGCATTCAGTTCGGTCGCCCTTCACCGTGGGCAATAAATATTGCTCCCTCTGAGCGCCAGTACACGCTAGCAAAATATTGGACGGTCTGCCGACACAGGAATAATGCAACGCATAATTGGTCCGCCCTAACTCCTTTTCGTATAGTACCCAAGAAACCGTATCCAACCCGCCCCCGCCCACGTCCAGGGGCATGTTCGCAGCGTACAAGCCCGCATCAATGGCTTTGGCCTTCAATTCACGCTGGAGATCATCGCGTAAAACTCCAGTCGATTCGACTTCTTGCTCATGCGGGTATAACTCGTTGCGCACAAAATCGCGAGTCGTTTTAACGATAAGCTGTTGCTCATCACTCAAGGAAAAATCCATCTAACTCCCCTTACGACCGTTTTCGGTGGCCCAACCCTCTAATAGGGTTAACTGAAATTGCAATTGAGCGATTTGTCTGGAGGCTGGCCAATCGCGCCGACTGGTGACAGCACTCGCCGTGAGCCCATTAATAGTAGTCACGACCGAGCGTACCACCTGATCACGCACCGCTGCCTTCAAACTCTTCCATTTCGGCCAATGATCAGCAAAACACCGCTCAAATAGCCGCATATATTCGCCGTGTACCCAAACATTGAGTTGCTTGAGTTTTTTATGGGTAGAGACTTGCCCCCAGAAAGCCATCCAGAAAGCGCACTCCGCGAATCGCTGCGCGTCTACCGCCAAGGCTTCCGATAAAACAATGAGTAAATTACTCTCACCCCGCTCACGTTGGCGGATCAATCGTTGGTCAATACGCCGCAATATGAGGCGCAGCGCCGCAAGAATTATATCGTGCTTGTATTTATAGTAATGCGCCACCATGCCGGTGGTATAACCCGAGGCGCGGGCGATGCGTGCCATCGTCGAGCGCTCAAATCCATATTTAGCAACAATTTGACACGCAACGAGGGCAATTTCATCGCGTCGTGCTTCGTGATCCACCACTTTTGGCATTTCCGGCTCCGTCTATGAAATTTATCGCTTGGCCCCAACCATGCGTCCCGCTTGAGCGGGTACCGCGAGCGTCGCATGCGCCTTGCGCAAGGGTTCAAGTTTGGCAATGACACTAGCTTTCGCTGGCGAGGCTTTGGCCTTGCCACTATCCACATGTAAATAAAGTTGCTCACCGATGGCTATTTGAAAATCATCGCGCACGCGGTACATGCTATGAAACACTTGCAGTTTCCTGTCGTCAGCCGCAAGGATTTGACTAGTCACATACAAAGGTTCGTTGACTTTAGCTTCGGCAAAATGCATCACCCTGCTTTCCACGTTGTAATACATATTCCCTGAGGCGCGATATTCAGCATCGACCCCGATTTGCCGAAACAAGGCATCCATCGCCTCACCAAAGAGTTGCCCGTAGCGAAAATCCGACATATGTCCGTTATAGTCCACCCATTCCGGACGCACTGCAGTCGTCACGAGTCGTAAGGGGGCTGCCGCATTCAGCACGCTGGGTGCCAATTTTCCACTGCTCGCATCCTGGTAGAGACGCTCCTCCAGAGCACGCAAGGTTGATCCGGCCCCAATATTGTATTGTCGTAGGACTTGTTGAATCGCAACGAGGTAGTCATCTCTGAGTCGCTCGATCTCGCGAATCGAACGACCCGCGGCCTGCTCGGAAGTCCCCTCAACCATTCGGTCAATCAGAGCCTCTGTGAGTTCGGGAGCTTCTAATTTTGTCCACGGCCACTTCAAACAAGGTCCGAATTGCGCCAACATATGTCGCATACCGGACTCACCCCCCGCTAGATGATAAATCATATTCGTCCCCATGGCCGCCCATCGTAGACCTGGGCCATAGATAATGGACTCGTCTAATTCACCGGTGCTCGCGATCCCGTCGTTCACAATGTGCAAAATCTCGCGCCACAAGGCTTCCTGTAAGCGGTCTGTCAAATGGCCCGGCACCTCGCGCCGCACATGCAAGGGATGCATGCCGATATAGGTAAAAAAACGTGCCGCGGCATCGATAGTCGACTGAGTCGTTTTTGCCCCGCCCACGAGTTCTACTAACGGTAACAAGTACACTGGGTTAAACGGATGCGCCACACAGAAACGCTCAGGAGCCAGCATGTCGCGCTGCAAATCAGTGGGCGTAAGCCCGGAAGTGCTGGAAGCGACAATCACATCCGCCGCAGCGATTTTACTGACTTCCGCAAGCATTTTTTGTTTAAGCGGTAATTGCTCTGGAATATTCTCCTGGATAAAGTCTGCTTGCTCCGCCATAACGCGAAGCTCAGTGGTGAAGGATAACTTCCCCTTAGGGGGCAGCGGCGCGAAGGTCAAGCGTGCCAGAGCCGGTTCGGCATTGGCTACCGCGCCGCGTATCCAAGATTCCATTTCAGGCTTAACATCCGCCGCAATCACGTCGATCCCAAAATGCAAAGCGCGAGCGGCCCAACCGCCGCCAATCACGCCAGTTCCCAATAACCCTAAAGTCCTAACTGTGCGCATTCCGACTTTCCTTATAACTCACATAATTGTAATGTTACAAGTATAATATAAAAACGCTGCAGATCGATTTATTTACTTACCTAATACTACTCACGCAATAACACCGCACTGTTAGCGGCCCAGCTTAAGTACACCTCATCGCTCCAATCAATTGCCCAATCCGAAGTACGGCGCTCGTTTTGAGAAAACACGGTGACTATTTTGCCGAGCGTGGTCTTGATGCGATATGTCGATCGATTCCCTAAGTACCCGAGTTCCCACACCACCCCTTTAATTTGATTAATTCCATCTGTCGAAACCGGGGTTTTACTCAGGCGAATTTTCTCCGGCCGCAATGCCACCCAGACCCGCTGTTGATCAGCAAAATCGCCCTGCCGATCCACCTGCAAGCGACACCCCGCCTCGTTGCTGTGGATATTAATAAAGCCTGGATCACCGCCCGTCACTGTACCCTCAAATAAATTAGTCGTGCCGACGAAATCCGCTACAAAACGATTTTTAGGGAACTCGTAGATATCGGCAGGCTCGCCCACCTGCAGCACGCAACCATGATCCATCACCGCAATGCGCGTCGACAATGCCATGGCCTCGTCTTGATCGTGGGTAACGAAAACGAAGGTAATGCCAACCTGGGATTGAATATTCATGAGCTCAAACTGAGTTTGCTCGCGTAATTTCTTATCCAGCGCACTCAAGGGTTCGTCCAGCAATAACACTTTCGGTCTACGAATTAGTGCCCGAGCAAGCGCCACTCGTTGCCTTTGGCCCCCGGATAATTGGTGCGGTTTACGCTTCGCAAGATCCCCTAACTGGACCATTTCCAAGGCATCCTGGACGCGCTTATGCAAGCTCGAACGCTCTAAGCCTAAGCGACGTAATCCATATCCCACATTGTTTTCAACCGTCATATGTGGAAACAATGCATACGACTGAAACATCATATTGACGGGCCGCTCATATGGCGGCACATCGGTCATATCGACATCTTCGATGACGATCCTTCCGCTACTGGGATGGGTAAACCCCGCCAACATCCGCAACAAGGTGGTCTTACCGCACCCCGATGCACCTACCAAGGCAAATATTTCCCCTTTATAAATTTGTAGGCATACACTTTCAACGGCAGTAAATGCGCCAAAGGTTTTGTTCACATTTTGAATAATAATTTGCGGCTTGGCATTCGCATCGAGCCAAGGCTTATCTGCCAATTTAACCTGCGCGTTGAGCACGCCGATTAATAATCCGCCGGTGGTGTGGCACGGCGGCGCTGTGGCGCGTAAAACGGGCGCAAAACTACTTCAGCATGCGACATG
>JAYVYN010000244.1:0-2665 GCA_043784265.1 Gammaproteobacteria bacterium
GGTGGTTTACCGGCGTGTGGCGCTGTTCATGGATATCAGCGATAAAAAAGAGACCGAAGCACTAATTTGGCGCCAGGCCAATTTTGATCCAATCACACACTTGCCCAATCGCAGCATGTTCCACGACAGGCTGGTGCAAGAAATCAAGAAAGCCGATCGCGACCATTTTATCTTGGCACTTTTGTTCATTGATCTGGATTTATTCAAGGAAGTTAACGACACCCTCGGCCATCAAATGGGCGACCTGTTATTAAAAGATGCGGCCAAACGCATTGCAGCCTGCGTCCGTACAACCGACATCGTCGCGCGATTAGGCGGAGACGAGTTCACAGTGATTTTGTCCGAAGTACACGACGCCAGCATTACCGAACGCGTGGCGGAAAAAATTCTTAAAGAACTTGCCGCCCCTTACATGCTCGGTGACGAGCTCGTGTATATCACCGGCAGCATAGGGATCACCTTATATCCGACTGATGCTGCTAATCCAGATGCGCTGCTGAAAAACGCCGACCAAGCCATGTATGTCGCAAAAAACAAGGGGCGCAACCGCATTAGTTATTTCACTCAAACGCTGCAAGAGACCGCACAAGCCCGCCTGCGCATGATCACGGATATGCGTGAAGCCATTTCAACCAAGCAATTTGTGGTGCACTACCAGCCTATCGTGGATTTAAGCACAGGGGCAATATACAAAGCTGAGGCTTTGGTGCGCTGGCAACATCCTACCCATGGGCTGGTGCGTCCCAATGACTTCATTCCACTTGCAGAAGAAACCGGATTAATCAACGATATTGGGGACTGGGTTTTTAGGGAAGCCGCGCGTGAAACCGAGCGCTTGCGGGGATCGCATCACGCGTCATTTCAAATAAGCGTGAATAAATCACCCAAACAATTTCGAGACAGTGGCCATACGATTGCTAGCTGGTTTGATCATTTGCAGGAATTAAACCTGCCGGGTGATGCTATCGTCATCGAAATTACCGAAGGACTATTGCTGAACGCCGTTTCGGAGGTGACCGACAAATTGCAGTTATTACGCGATGGCGGCATACAGATCTCGATAGACGACTTTGGCACAGGCTACTCGTCACTTTCGTATCTGAAGCGATTCCACATCGACTATTTAAAGATCGATCAATCTTTTGTGCATGACATTGAAACCGATCCCAATGACATGGCCTTATCCAATGCCATTATTGTGATGGCCCATGCGCTCGGCCTGAAAGTGATTGCCGAAGGGGTAGAAACGGCGAACCAGCTTAAATTGCTAACGGATGCCGGGTGCGATTATGCGCAAGGTTATTTTTTTACCAAGCCGATATCAGCAAGCGAACTTGAAGCCTGGCTGCACCACCGCAAGCAGGGCACACACGCAGTGTAGTTTTAGCGCTAACCGATCATGGCGTGTTGTGTACGCCAGCGTACGGACAACTGTCCGTCTACAAACTATCTTTCATTCCTACCCGTTGCACTGCGGATAAAACCGTAGCTGCGAACCCGCTGGCCTTGATTGATAAATGCTTCCAAATCATTTGCGTCTTCCCGTAGAGATCCTCGCTCAACCCGATGAGGTAAGTTGTGGGCCTACTTGTTTACATTCCATTTACCGCTATTGGGGAGAGCAGGAGGAACTGGGCGACGTAATCGCCCGCACCCAGCGCTTGGAGCAGGGCGGCACATTGGCCGTGTTTTTGGCTTGTGATGCTTTAAAGAAAGGCTACCAAGCCACAATTTACACGTATAACCTGCTGGTGTTTGATCCCACCTGGTTTACCCGTCCGCAGCAAGACATTGCTGCGCGGCTGCAAGCGCAGCTCAAAGAAAAACCTAATTTGCCCTTACAGGCTGCCACGACGGGATATCTCGAATTTTTAAGTTTAGGTGGCCAATTACGATTTAAGGATTTGTCGCGCTATTTAATTCGCGGCCTTTTGCGACGGCGACTGCCGATTTTGACCGGCCTAAGTTCAACCTACTTATATCGCACGGCGCGTGAGTTTGGCCCGGACGATACGCCCGACGATATCCGCGGCTTACCCGCCGGACATTTTGTGGTGATTGCCGGGTACGACCGCGACCATCGCACTTTCTTGGTTGCTGACCCCTACGGCACCAACCCGTACAGTCCCAAGGCTTACTGGATGAATGTTGACCGCGTGGTGGCGGCAATTCTTCTGGGCATCGTCACCCACGACGCCAATTTATTGGTGATACGTCCTAAAACTTTGCACACTGGAATAGCCACATGAAGAACTTCATCGTCGTTAACGATGTGAGCCGATGGCACGAACTAATTCCGGGTGCTGAAATCGTCGAGGCCGAAGCCTATTTGACCGACCCCATTTATGCGACAGCGGGTCCGGTGCGCATCTACAATTTGTGCGATAGCTATCGGTATCAACGTCTGGGGTATTACGTATCCTTGCTGGCCGAGGCCCGCGGTCATAAGCCCATCCCGCGTGCGCGCACCATCGAAGATTTGCAATCGCCCAACCTGGTCCGCCTACTGACAGAAACGCTTGAGGAGTTGGTTCAGCATGCGTTTCGCGACGATAGTGTCGAATCGGTTGAGTGGGATTTTTACTTTGGCTTGCGCGCCGGACACACCGAGGATGTGCTCGGGCAACAGCTTTTTCAATTGCTCAAAGCACCGTTGTTACGCGCG
>JAYVYN010000245.1:0-12870 GCA_043784265.1 Gammaproteobacteria bacterium
CGGCACACACATGAGTTGCTGGAGTTGCAGAGGTAGGTGGCGTACTGGTGTTGTCTGCCGGAACCGCAGCCGACAGAATGGGACAGTTGGCGCTCGCAAGGCTATCGGATGTGTCCGATTTGTAGCCCGCGTAAGTGGCTTTGGTCTTTTCAATACGGATACCGGCAACAATGCCCAGAGGACCCCAGCCAAATTGATATTGACCGTAGGCGGCATACACATTTTCTTTGTCGTGTACCGATGCGAGTTGATTGGAGACCGCGTTACCGTTCGTTATGGTAAAGGGGTCGGTTGCGATGGCACCTGCAGCGAGGTCCGCGGCATAGATTGCGCGAATAGCTGCAGCGTCTATATTGGGACCGTTCAAGTAGTGACCTTGGTAAAAGCGAATATTATTACCAATGATGAGCGAACTTAAAGGTTGCCCTAATGCAGATCCGTCGTTATAGCTGGTCTGATCGCCTGTTTTGTCACGAATTCGGGCATTTAAACCGAACTTAAATTCCTCGTTGGAGCGATCCGTGTAATGAGTCGGAATTTTAAGATTGGTACCGATAGCTAATTCGTGATCATTGGAATGCTGCGAAGAATTGCCGATGCCGGACAAAACGTAGCCAATAGGGTCGGTTGGATTTATGCTAGTAGTACCGCTGCTGGTTGAACCCGGCAGTGTTTTGAAAACCGGCCAGTTTGGATTAGTAGCGTTGTCGTATGAGGCGTTGGCGAGCGCTGGATTCGTGAAGGTCGAGTTGTAGTCGAAGGGCTTGTTGTAAGTGCCCGTGGTGTAACCCACGTGGTAATCCAGAGTGTTATCACTAATGATATTTTTCCCGCCAATCTCAAATACCTTGGAATCGAGGAACTCCTTTTCATCGCGTAAGGATTTTGCAAATTTTACGGTATCGATGGATCCATTAGGATTTGCAGTATCCACAGACGATGGACCGTTAAAATTCCAAACCAAACGATTGCGAATGACGGCCTCTGAATATCCGGCGTCGTAGGCTCTAATGAAATATTGAGTGAACTTATCAGGGGCATAACCGAGATCGATCCCGTATCCATGACGTTCGCGGTGATATCGATAGTAACGTTGCTCAAATCCAGAAAATGCCTTGTCCGGGATCCCAGTTGCCTGATGGTCAACAAAACCGGCTTCCGCGTCATCAATGCCCCTGCGATCGGTGTAGGTCGACGCAATCACCACCAGGCTAAAGGGGCTATATCCGTCCCGTCCGCCAAAACGCGTTCCGGCGGTTCCCGCCAGATCCGTGATCCAAGTGTGACGCTGCAGTTCTTGACCCGTTCCGATTTTGAGGTCTGCAAACGGGCGTCCGTCAGGCGGAGCTGTCTTGGGGGTGATGTCGATGGTGCCGCCGATGGCTTCGGCGTCTTGTTCCGGTAGATTGCTCTTGGTGACAGTGATTGCACCGACAAACCCTGAAGGAATGGAGTCAAATGCAACCGCGCGGCCGGCCCCGGATGGCGAACTATTGTTAGTCGGAGGTAAGCGTAGCCCGCCAAAAGTAGTGCTATTTAAGTCCGCATCAAGGCCGCGAATGTTGATATAGCGACCTTCTCCAGTGTCGGTTTCAAGGGATATTCCGGGAATGCGTCGCACCGCTTCGCCGGTGTTGATGTCGGGCAATCTCGACATTTCATCCGCGGTCATTAGGTTGACGAGGTTAGGTGCAGCCTTTTGGGCGGCGCGTGCCGCCTCCAAGGTGGTTCGTTGGGCGAGAATTACAATTTCGTCAAGAGCGTCCGCGCCAGACCGACCGTCTACGGCTGAGGCGCGCGAAGCGAATAAGGCTATAGTGCCAGTAATAATTACAGCCTTGTAGGCAAAAGATTTTATCGAATACATAGCAATCAATACTCCGAGTTTATGAGCGCCGTAGATGCGCAGCGCAAGGCTAGGCTGGTGTTAAATTTCTTTTCTTATCTTAAGAATTCAAGGCGCCAAAATTTTATAGTGCCAGTAGAAGGTTTCGCTTTTGTTACGAATAGGCATTTATGTAACCTTCGTTGTTCCGTCCTGGTAAGCTGCTGGCGAATAATCAAGAAATGCCTCAATGGCACAGGAATTTTGTGACCATGCCATCGATTCAGTCTTCTGGTGTCACTTCTGATGACAAGCCGTTTTCGATTGGAACAGCTCTCGCTTCGCTAGGTATCGTGTTCGGTGATTTAGGAACTAGTCCGCTTTACACGCTACAGACCATAGCGAGTGCCAATGGCGGTCATTTCACTCCTGAAAGTGCCTTAGGCGTTATGTCGTTGATTTTTTGGGCACTGATGGTGACGATTTCTATTAAATACTGCGGATTTGTCATGCGCGCCGACAACAAAGGTGAGGGAGGTATTTTAGCGTTGATGGCGCTGGTGGGTGCCGGTACGTTTAAGCCCGGGTTGAAGTTACTCACGGTCATGGGGTTGTTAGGCGCGGCTCTTCTTTATGGCGACGGTGTTATTACGCCAGCTATTTCGGTGCTAAGCGCGTTAGAAGGTGTCAACGTCGTTACTACCGCGCTAAAGCCCTTTGTTATGCCGGTCGCGGTAATTATTCTAGTGGCGTTATTTGCCGCTCAGCGCTTCGGTACGGAAAAAATTGGGCGGGCTTTTGGACCGGTGATGCTATTGTGGTTTTTAACAATTGCGGTGCTTGGCGGCATAGCGGTCGCGCGGCACCCGGGTGTGTTGGTCGCGGTTAATCCCTGGTATGGCCTAAATTTTATCGCACACGCTGGCTCTATCAGTCTCTTAATATTGGGTGGCGTATTTCTATGTGTTACCGGTGGGGAGGCGTTGTACGCCGATATGGGGCATTTTGGTAGAGCACCGATACGCTGGTCTTGGTATGGACTGGTGCTGCCCTCGCTACTGCTGAGCTATGCGGGTCAAACCGCCTATTTGATGGATAATGGAAGTGTTACCGGTAATCCCTTTTTTCAAATTGCACCCTCTTGGACTATTTATCCATTAGTGCTGCTTGCCACCATCGCTACGGTTATCGCGAGTCAGGCAATTATTACCGGATCTTTTTCGATGACGCGTCAAGCAATGCAACTAGGTTGGTTGCCGGGGCTTGCGATTCGGCAAACCTCGGACAGCGTATATGGCCAGATCTATGTGCCGATCGTCAGTTGGTTAATGATGGTAGCAACCGTCGGCACAACGATCGGCTTTGGGAGCTCGGATCGATTGGCGGGAGCTTATGGCACAGCGGTTGCGACAACTATGCTTTTGACTACTGGCTTGTTGTACCAGGCAATGCGTCAAGTGTGGGGTTGGCCTGCAATTTTGGCCTTTGTTGTGGGGGGATTGCTCTTGATTGTCGATGCAGTGTTCTTTTCGGCTAACGTGATAAAAATTGCCGACGGCGGATGGCTGCCATTAAGTCTCGCGGGATTGCTGTTTTTGATTATGCTGACCTGGCGGACGGGCGTGGACGCTATTCGCGCGTCGTTACAGCAAGCTGCTGAACCCGTGGATCGTTTTTTAGCTGATCTTGCCAACGGCGTTATTCCACGCGTTAATGGTACTACCGTGTTTTTAACGCGCAGTACTCAAAAAGTTTCACGACTTATTATGGACCATGCGCATTTCGTGGGCGTGCTCCCCAGAAATTCTATTGCGCTGAGCATTGAGTTTACCAATACCCCCCGGATTTTCGGGCCTGCATGCCCCGTGGTAGAAAAGGTAGGCGAGGGCCTTTGGCATGTGATTGCGCGTTTCGGGTTTATGGAAATTCCAGACTTGCGAGCGGCGCTACGCAGTGCCGATGGGTTTGATGCTACCATTGATTTTGAGCAAGCCATGTTTGTCGGTACTCGCGATATGGTGGTGCGCAAGCCTGCTGGTTCGGTCTTTAGTCGCTGGCAATTGGCATTATTTTCGTTCCTATATCGGAATGCTGCCAAAGTGGTTGATCGATTTAATTTGCCACCACACAAGGTGGTGGAGATTGCGCGATTGATTGAGATTTAGTAGAGACAATCGGTGACTGAAAAAATATACGACGCCATTATCGTGGGGTCAGGCGCTGGTGGTTCGGCGGCGGCTTATGTTTTGGCCAATGCGGGATTGCATATAGCGCTGATCGAAAAAGGCCATGCATTGCCGCGTGACTCGAGTACGCTTGATGCCTCGCAAATCGCAACTCCAGGCCGCTTTAAAAGTGACGAGGTTTGGCAGGAGTCGAACGGTGGGCGGTTTTGCCCGCAGGAGTATTTTAACCTTGGTGGTAAGACTAAGTGGTACGGAGCAGCGCTGCTGCGTAACCGGCCTCATGAGTTCGATGCGGATCCCATGCATCAGTGTCTAGCCTGGCCTATTGGTTACGATGATTTAGCGCCTTATTACGCACAAGCTGAAAGTCTGTTGGGTGTACGTCAGTTCAAAACTGAACCCAGTTTGCAATTAATCATCGATCGACTGGCCAAGAGATCGCCTACTTGGCGCAATGAGCCATTGGTCTTAGGTTTAAGCGCGGACATCCAAAAGCACTCGGTCGAGGCGCGGCATTTTGACGGTTTCGCATCGCCCACTGATCTTAAGAAAGATGCACAGACGGTGTTTCTTAACCTGATTCTGGACCGACCCAATGTCGATTTAATAGGTAATTTGAGCGTAACCGAATTGCTCTCGCAATCAGACGCGACCAAAATTAGCGGTGTGCGTATGTCCAATGGAGTTACCATTCAGGGCCGTACGGTGCTGCTGGCTGCTGGCGCATTGCATTCGCCACGGTTGTTGCAACGCTATATTGAAACGCACGGCCTCGCTGAGAAATTACCCTGTTTTGCCAATGTAGGTGCTAATTTTAAGATGCACGTTTCCACCGTGATGGTGGTTGTCTCGCCGTCTGTTAAGACTGACTTGTTACGCAAGACTACTTTATTTCTTGAAGCCTCGCTTCCGCATAGTAGCGTGCAACCCTTAGGGTTCGATGGCGAATATATTCTTGGCTTGATTTCTAAATTTGTCCCGCGTGCGATCGCGCGGCCCGTGAGTGAGCGAGCCTATGCGTTTTTATTGCAAACTGAAGATGGATCGCACCGTGATAACCGAGTAAAGGCCGGTTCCGCTGCTACTCAAAACTTAAGTTTGTTGGACTATTCAGGTTCACGCACGCCCGCTGCAGTTTCGGAACACCGACACTTAATTGGATATTTTCGCGGTGCGCTACTAAGGGCAGGCATGTTGGCGTTTTCCCGACGTGTCGGCGTGAATAATACAGCGAACGCCAGCGGTACATTGATCACGGGCAAAGATCCGGGCCACTCAGTGGTAGACCCTATGGGCCAGGTGCATGGCCTAAAATCCTTATATGTGGTGGATGGTAGTATCCTACCGCGCTTAAGTCGCGTGGGCCCCGCGTTAACTATTTATGCCTGGGCCCTTCGCGTCGCGGAAATTGTGGCTACACGACTTAAATAATTTACTTATGTAGATCCGCTGGAGCGTTGCCGCCATTCGCGGCTAATTGTTGTAGGACGGTCTGCTGTAACCACATATTCATTTGCGCCGAATCGCCCATTTTTGTCGCGGGGCAATCCAATTCAGTGGCCAAGCCTTTACGCGCAGTAACACTACTATCGAGGCTCAGTAGGTTCAGCAGGTCTACAATGGAGACCTTCCAATTAAGTTTTTCCGGGTTCGCGACCGCAGCGGCCGGTGAAGCGGCCGATGAAGCAGCGTGTCCGAATCCGAGTTTAGAAAGATCGTGCTGAACATTCCCATGGGCGTCCTTTAGTCTTAAGTTTGTTGAATGCTATGATTACATACGTTAGCGCGTCGCCATGGCTTTGATTAATCGATAAGTAAATTCAACGCTCTCGTCGAATGCCTCCACTCCCACTCGCTCATCGCGACCATGGGCGCGGTTTTCATCGGCGTTAAGCCACACGCCGCTGACATCGTAGCTCGGAATACCCGCATTGCGGGTTTGTCGATCATCACTAAAACCGGTAGCCATAGAAGGTACGAGCGGCACTTTGGGCCACATGGAATGAGCAACAGTTGCGATCTTCGCCATAATCGCCGCAGTCGGTGCCGACTCGGGGCTCACGATCGGAGTTGCATCCATGGTGAGGCTAATTTTAGGATCATTGACCTCGTTGATCAGCATAGACTCCACGTGCGCAGCCGTGTCTCCTGGCATCATGCGGCACTGCATGGTCGCCTTAGCACGCTGAGGCAGCGCATTTTCAGCATGACCGCCGGATATTAAAGTAGCAACACAGGTGGTATGTAATAGCGCGTTATACAGTACGTTTTGGCTGAGCCGGGTGGCGGCCGCGAAATCCGGTGTTGTATTGGCGACGGCTCTTAGGTCCGAGCTTTCGGGTCCCGGCGATAAATCCGCTTGTTGTTTGAAGTAACTACGAGTCGTAGGCGTAAGCACCACTGGAAATCGATAAGCCTCGATTCGGATTAACGCCGCAGCTAAACGATAAATTGCGTTATCCGGTCCCGGCAATGACCCGTGTCCGCCGGGACTGGTGGTCTCAAGAGTATAGGTGACGTAAGTCTTTTCACTCGTGCCAATCTCAAATAGCACCGGTAGGCCATTCTTTAGTTGGCCGCCGCCGCCATCTAAATTAATCGCCATTTCGGCATCGATTAAATCCCGATGTTCTTTTAGGAGAAATGCGGGTCCATTGGCATCGCCACCGGCTTCTTCGTCGGCAGTCAGTGCAACAATCACTTCTCGATCGGGTACAAATCGCTCACGTTTTAAGCGAATCAGCGATTCCACCAGCGCGGCATCGCCATCTTTCATGTCAATCGTGCCGCGACCGTAAAACCAACCGTCATTTTGAGTGAGTCGGAATGGATCAACCGACCAGTCCTTAATGGAAGCCTCAACCACATCGAGATGACCGAGAAACAGTAACGGTTTTGCCAGGCCTTTGCCGTGATAATGCACCACGAGATTGCCCTTGGTGGGGTGTTCGGGTGGGTATAACAAAATGACATCCGTAGGGAGAAACCCTGCTTTTAGTAACCAGCTCTGAATTGCTAGGGCCGCTTCGGTGGAGCCGTGCGCGTGGGTGGTGTTGATCTCCACCAGGCTCTTAAATATGTCTCGCGCCAACTCTTGATCGGTGGCAGGAGGTAGTCGCGAAGCGGCCCAGGTGGTTAGGGGTCCGTTAGCGCCTATGCAAGCGAACGCCATCATCAATAGTCGTTGTAGCCGTGATTGCATCATACCCGGTGCTCCTAAATTATTTTTTTCAAGTGTAGCGTGTCAATTTCATTTTCGGACAATCCTAATTCCTTTGCGAGCACTTCGCGGGTATGCGCTCCCAAAATGGGAGGTGATCGCCGGTAGCTTACCGGGGTGGTTGATAAACGCAGTGGATTGGCAATCAGCGGTACGGTCCCGTTGGTCGGATGCGGCATTTCAAATTGCATACCACGGGCACGCACCTGGGGGTCATTGAAAACGGCGTCTAGGGAATTGATGGGTCCAGAGGGCACTCCTGCATGCTCTAAAATAGCGACCCATTCTTGGGTAGTGTGGTTTAACGTGATTGCAGAGAGCTGACCAATTAATGTTTCGCGATTTCGTACTCGCTGCGCATTGCTGGAAAATCGAGGATCCAGTGCTAGTGCCTGTTGATTTACAGCGGCACACAGTTTGGAAAATTGGAGGTCGTTACCGACCGCGATGACGATGTAGCCATTGCTGGTGGGAAAATCCTGATAGGGCACGATATTGGGATGGGCGTTTCCCATGCGTTGTGGCGATTCGCCGCTCACTAAATAATTCATCGCTTGATTTGACAGGCAGGCAACTTGGGTATCGAGCAACGAGATATCGATGTACTGTCCCTCGCCGGTCCTATCGCGATGCGTGAGCGCCGCGAGAATTCCAACCGTGGCATACAGTCCCGTTAATATATCCGTGACCGCGACGCCCGCCTTCTGAGGTCCTGCCCCGGGTTCGCCGGTTTTTGCGCCCGTGATACTCATCAGACCACCCATTGCTTGAATCAAGAAATCGTAACCCGGCCTTGCGGCGTAAGGACCCGTTTGTCCAAAACCAGTAATAGAGCAATAGACTATTTTTGGATTGAGTGCTTTGAGTGCAGCATAGTCGAGACCGAAACCTGCGAGGCTGCCCACTTTAAAATTCTCTAAAACTACGTCGGCCTTGGTGGCCAGGGTTCGGATTAGAGCTTGCCCTTCCGCAGTCGTAAAATCGATGGTCACCGATCGCTTGTTGCGATTGGCACATAGAAAATATGCCGCATCGGTAGCGGCCTGGGTAGATTGTGTGCTTTTTAGGAAAGGGGGTCCAAAGGCGCGTGTGTCGTCTCCTAACCCTGGACGTTCAATTTTGACCACATCCGCACCGAGATCGGCTAATAACTGCGAAGCCCAGGGGCCGGCCAGAATTCGAGATAAGTCCAATACCTTAATATGTGAGAGTGAGTCGTTCATTGGATGGATTCTAACCGGAATGTGGATCGATTCGTGGGGGTCGTGGGATGTTAATATTAGTGATCTGTACAAAAAGGTCTATTTATGGCGCGAGCAAATTTCCATTGGGATGATCCGTTATTGTTAGAAAGCCAATTGACGGAGGAAGAAAAAATGCTACGAGACGCTGCTCGTGATTACGCGCAGGGGCAACTAGCACCTCGTGTAGTTGCAGCGTTTCGCAATGAGCACACGGATCCGGTCATTTTCCGTGAAATGGGAGGTCTCGGATTGTTGGGCGCGACTATTCCGGAGAATTATGGCGGCGGTGGATTGAATTATGTCAGTTACGGTCTAATTGCGCGTGAGGTTGAACGGGTGGATTCTGGATATCGCTCGATGATGAGCGTGCAGTCTTCTTTAGTCATGTTGCCGATTTACGAGTTCGGTACAGAGGCGCAAAGGAACCAGTATCTGCCTGCTTTAGCTCGCGGCGAATTGATAGGTTGTTTTGGTTTGACGGAACCCAATCACGGTTCGGACCCCGGCAGTATGGTGACTCGCGCTCGCGCGGTGGCGGGCGGGTATCGTATGTCGGGTTCCAAGACCTGGATATCGAATAGCCCGATTGCCGATGTGTTCGTGGTTTGGGGTAAAACCGACGACGGGCTGATCCGTGGATTTATTCTTGAAAAAGGCTGGAAGGGATTATCGGCACCGGTATTGCACGGTAAGGTGGGTCTGCGCGCCTCAATCACCGGACAAATTGTCATGGACGAAGTATTCGTGCCCGAAGCGAACTTGCTCCCGGGCGTTAGCGGTTTGCGGGGGCCCTTCACTTGTTTGGATTCGGCTCGTTATGGCATTTCTTGGGGTACGCTGGGTGCCGCAGAAAATTGTTGGCATATTGCCAGACAGTATGTGCTGGACCGCAAGCAATTCGGTAGACCGCTTGCTGCCAATCAGCTGATTCAGAAAAAACTCGTCGATATGCAAACCGAGATTACCTTAGCTCTACAGGCATGCTTGCGTCTCGGTAGAATGAAAGATGAAGGATCCGCGGCCGTCGAAATTACTTCGATGTTGAAACGCAATTCTTGCGGCAAATCACTCGACGTGGCGCGCGCCGCACGGGATATGTTAGGGGCTAACGGTATTTCCGATGAATACGCGGTAGCGCGGCATCTCGTGAATTTAGAGGTTGTGAATACCTACGAAGGCACGCATGATATTCATGCGCTAATCTTAGGCAGAGCACAGACGGGAATCCCAGCATTTTGCTAGGCACCGTGAGGATATTGCGGCGTTAGGTTGATAGTCAGATGAAACGACTAGGACCATTCGGCTTTCTGCGCGATCTGGCTTCGGGTTGGGATGTTGCGGCGTTCGTAGTGGTGATCGGATTGATCGCGTTTCTCGGTGAGGCGGCCCATGGTGTACTTGCGCCGCTCTCCCAGCTCAGTGTGCAACCATTGTCGCTGGATCCGGCGTATTTGCCGGAGTATGCAGCGCGCACTACGTTTCGCATGCTTGCGGCTTTATTTTTGTCACTAGTATTCACGCTGACTTACGCGACGTGGGCTGCTAAAAGTGAGCGTGCCGGCAAATTATTAGTGCCTATCCTCGATGTTTTGCAGTCTGTGCCAATATTGGGTTTCATCTCGATTACCAGTGTATTTTTTCTATCGCTCGCGCCAGGTAGAGTATTAGGAGCTGAGTTTGTAGCGATTTTTGCCATCTTTACCAGCCAAGCGTGGAATATGGCGTTTAGTTTCTATCAGTCGCTTCGCACCGTTCCGGTTGAGTTATCCGAAGCGGCCGAGTCGTTCAGACTCTCTCCCTGGATGCGGTTTTGGCGCCTCGAAGTACCGTTCGGCATGCCCGCATTAGTGTGGAATATGATGCTGTCGATGTCCGGTGGCTGGTTTTTTGTGGTGGCCTCGGAGTCCATTAGTGTGGGCCATGCGGCCGTCGCACTTCCCGGGGTAGGTTCCTATATCGCGCTCGCAATTGCACAGCGTGATCTTCGCGCCATCGGTTGGGCCATTCTGACGATGTTGGTGGTGATTTTAATTTATGACCAACTATTATTTCGACCCTTAGTCGCGTGGGCCGATCGCTTCAAGATTGGTCAGGAACCTGGGGTGCGAGCGCCTGAATCTTGGGCGTTGACCATGATGCGTCGGTCTCGCCTGATTCAAGCCAGCAAATTCGCGTTCCACGCGACTGTAGTTCGGACCAGCCGAGTGAGGCGCAATAAGCCAAAAATATCCGTCAGTATTGAAAAATCCAGGCTAGATTTATTTTGGGTTTTGCTAGTCACTGCTGCTGTAGTTTTGGGTTTGTGGCATCTGCTGGTGGGATTATTGTCCACAACATCGTTACACGAGTTGCTACAGGTGTGTGCCCTTGCGCTGGTGACAATGTTGCGTGTGTTTCTATTGATCGCTCTGGCCAGCTTGGTGTGGGTGCCCATTGGAGTTTGGGTGGGTATGCGGCCACGTGCGGCTCAATATGTGCAACCAGTGGCACAATTCATGGCGGCATTTCCGGCCAATTTGTTGTTTCCCATTGCCGTTTACGGCATTGTTAGGTGGAAGCTCAATCCCGATATCTACTTGAGTCCACTGATGATATTGGGCACGCAGTGGTACATTTTATTTAATGTAATCGCTGGTGCGGCGGCGATTCCAGAGGAAATGCGTTCTGTATCGGCAAATTTTGGCGTCAAGGGCTGGCTATGGTGGCGTAAAATAGCGCTGCCGGCAGTATTGCCGTTCTATGTGACGGGGGCAATTACGGCTTCCGGCGGGTCTTGGAATGCGGCCCAAGTGGCGGAACTTGCGACCTGGGGAAGTACTGAGGTTCGAGCACGCGGATTGGGTTCTTATATTGCTGACGCCGCTGCCGCCAGCAACTTTCATCGCATAGTGCTTGGGGTCGGAGTCATGAGTTTATTTGTGGTGATTATCAACAGAATTTTCTGGCGCCCACTGTACTACTACGCCGAGCGTAAATATCGACTCACCTGATTGAGCCTAAATGAACACTTCCCCGCTATTGCAGTGTAATGATGTGCGTAAGGCCTTTCCGAAACCGGATGGCACGGAGTTACTAGTATTGCAGGGAATGAATCTGGAACTGTTTGAGGGCCAGATCATTGGACTATTAGGGCGATCAGGTTCTGGCAAATCTACTTTGCTGCGTTTAATCGCTGGTTTATCCGAACCCTCTGCTGGAAATCTTAAGTTCTTAGGCAAACCGATCGCGGGTCCAGCACCCGGTATTTCCATGGTTTTTCAGAGCTTTGCCTTGTTTCCATGGCTAACGGTTTTCGAGAATGTGGCGCTCGGTCTGGAAGCGCAACGACTGCCCCGTGTGGAAATTCGCAAGCGATCGCTTGCCGCCATCGATTTAATCGGTCTCGACGGGTTCGAGTCGGCTTATCCGCGGGAGTTGTCGGGCGGCATGCGGCAACGGGTAGGCTTTGCGCGCGCATTGGTTGTGCATCCTAATATCTTGTTAATGGACGAGCCTTTTTCAGCACTGGACGTTTTGACCGCTGAGACATTGCGCACGGATTTCCTCGATCTTTGGTCCGAAGGCCGGATGCCGATTAAGGGCGTAATACTGGTTACGCATAATATTGAAGAAGCGGTTTTGATGTGCGATCGCGTGCTTGTATTTGGCAGTAATCCTGGCAGGATTTTGGGTGAGATCAAAGTGACTTTGCCGCAGCCCCGCAATCGCTTAGATCCAAGTTTTCGCGAGCTTGTGGAGCGTATTTATGTCGAGATGACCGCAAAGCCTGCCGCAAGTACGGGCACCGGTCGCCAGGAGCGCTTCCCGGGGTTGGGTATCGGTAGTGTGTTGCCGCAGGTCTCTTCAAACTTACTAGCTGGACTCATGGAAGCGGTGGCTGCCGCGCCTTTTAATGGTAATGCGGATCTGCCAAAAATTGCCTCCGATTTACAAATGGAGATAGACGATCTTTTCCCCGTGGCCGAGACTTTGCAAATGTTGCGATTTGCGGAGGTCGAGGGCGGTGATATTAGATTGAGTGAGGAGGGCGTGGCCTTTGCGCAGGCAGTGGTCGATGATCGCAAGCGCATCTTTGCTAGGCATCTTTTAACTTATGTTCCGCTTGCAGCGCATGTGCGTCGAGTATTGGACGAGCGTGCCTCGCATTCAGCGCGTAAGAGCCGTTTTATCGATGAACTTGAAGACTTTATGAGCGAAGAAGACGCCGAGCAGACCTTACGAGCCGTGATTCGGTGGGGCCGATATGCCGAAGCGTATGCCTATGATGATGAGAATGCCATGTTCAGTCTCGAAAATCCGACGTAGACTGTCAATCTTATGAATGAATCAGGTACGCCCGAGTTAGCCTTGCATGTACCCCCCGATGAGATGGTTAAATATATCCAAGATTTGATG
>JAYVYN010000246.1:0-5703 GCA_043784265.1 Gammaproteobacteria bacterium
TTTCTGGTGCAACATAATGGTTTGCAATCGGCGTTAGAGATCTACCTTGAGCATTTGAATCGTCAAGCTACTGCAATATGCACTTTGAATAAGTGCAAACACACTATTCCTATCCTCTCGCCCGAACTCAAACTTGGAGCGCTATTGATCGTCGAAGACGTGGTCGCGTTGGCGCGTCAACGACCGCAATGCCAGCGGATTCACGTCTCCATCACCAGCAGCGATGGCACCGATCTCGGCATCAGTATTTCAGCAGACGGACAGCCTGATACAACCCACACGGATTTTGATCGGCAAGCGTTTTTCGAGCAAATTCGCTATCAAGCCAAGGCGCTCGGTGCCCACCTGTCTGATTCATCAGAATCGCGCGGACAATGGCTTACGACGATAGCCGCTATTCGCTGGTCTGAACTACAAAAATCCGCGTTATCTCAGGCATATTTGCCCATTTATCACTAGAAAACCGCCTTCCGCGGCATGATTGGTTATTTAACGACACGCCTTAAGGCTGCACTTGAGCTAGAATCGCGCCGCCGCGCAAGGTCAGCGCGATCTTAAATTTGGATAAATCATGCTCGCGACTTCCAATATTGCCGTTCAGTTCGGTGCAAAACCCTTGTTCGAACAAGTCACTGTCAAATTCTCGGACGGTAACCGCTATGGCTTAATCGGCGCCAACGGCTGCGGTAAATCAACGCTTATGAAGGTACTGGGGGGTGACCTTGATGCGAGTGCCGGCGATGTCATGCTGCAAAACGGAATGCGACTCGGCAAACTAAACCAGAATCAATTCGGCTATGAAGACCAACGCGTTATAGATGTGGTCATGCAGGGACACGCCGAAATGTGGCAGGCAATGCAACAACGCGACCTAATTTACGCCAATCCTGACGCAAGCGATGATGACTATATGCGGGCGGCAGAGTTAGAGGGTAAGTTCGCCGAATATGGGGGTTACAATGCCGAAGCCAGAGCCGGCAGCATTTTAACCGATGCGGGTATTCCTGAAGCGCAGCACAACGGACCCATGCGCGAAGTGCCTCCCGGCCTAAAGCTACGGGTATTGCTCGCCCAAGCACTATTCTCACGACCCGATGTATTACTACTAGACGAACCGACTAACAATCTAGATATCCACTCCATCGGTTGGCTAGAACGCACTTTAAATGACTACGATGCCACGATGATCATCATAAGCCATGACCGGCATTTTCTTAATCAAGTCTGCACCCATGTTGCCGATCTTGATTTCCAGCAATTGCGAATATACCCTGGCAACTACGACGACTTCATGCTGGCTTCGGTACAAGCCCGTGCCCGCGTCGAAGCCGCCAACGACAAGGCTCGCGACCGAATTTCAGATCTCCAAGAATTCGTGCGCCGATTCTCGGCCAACGCATCGAAAGCACGCCAGGCTACCTCACGCAAAAAACAGCTCGAAAAAATCAAAATTGAAGAAATTAAACCATCTTCTCGCCAGAACCCGTACATTCGATTCGAACAGGCGAAGAAATTGTATCGCTCCGCGGTTAATATCGAAAGTCTCACCTTCCGCTACCCCAATTCTGACGTCGACGTGCTCAGCAACTTAACCTTCAACATTGAGGCTGGCGAACGCATTGCCATTATTGGACCCAATGGTGTCGGTAAAACCACGCTAATGCGCTTACTCGCGGGAGAATTGCATCCGACCAAGGGTAAAATTACCTGGGTGGAAAACGCTCAACCCGGCTACATGCCCCAAGACCCTCAAGCAGAGTTCGAGCTTAAGACTGATTTGTTTACCTGGATGTCGACTTGGACGGGTAAGGCAGACGACGATCAAATCGTGCGGGCAACACTGGGGCGTTTGCTTTTTTCAGGCGAAGAAACCAAGAAATCGGTCAAGGTATTATCGGGCGGCGAAAAAGGACGCATGATTTACGGCAAGCTCATGCTCACCAAGCCCAATGTATTGCTCATGGACGAACCCACTAACCACATGGATATGGAAACCATTGAATCCTTACAAATTGGCTTAGAACATTATCCCGGTACTTTAGTATTTGTATCGCATGACCGCGAGTTCGTGGGCGGACTTGCGACGCGAATCATTGAGTTGCGCCCAGGCACACAGATCAAGGAATTTAAGGGTACTTACGATGAGTATCTGAAGGCTCAAAATCTGGAGTCTTAGAAACTAGGGAGAAATTTAATGATTGAAGTGCTGGTAGGATTATTTCTTATTCTTTGTATCGGCATGATTGCGATGGCCCCTAAACCATCTGATAAAAAAGAAGACGAGAAGAAATCTGACTCTAAGGATTAACGGAGCATTAGCGCAAGATGGCCTCAATGGCTCCGTTTAGCTCCGCCGATTCCGGCGCTACTTGGCTGTCGAAATACCCAGCCAAAGTTCCATCAGCTTTGACGAGATATTTATTAAAATTCCAGGTCGGTTCTTGGCTTTGACGCTTAAGTTCTTTAAAAATTGGGTTAGCTGCCGGACCCGTCACCGCTAAGGGTGCCAGCATCGTAAATGTCACCCCATAATTAACGAAACATACTTTGGCGGTATCGGCTTGATCTTTATCTTCTTGCTTAAAATCATCTGAGGGAAAACCCACTACTATCAAACCCCGATCCTTATACTTATTATGAAGCGCCTCCAGACCTTTGAACTGATATGTGTAGCCGCAATGACTAGCAGTATTCACAATTAACAAGGGCTTGCCAGCAAATGATTTGCAAATATTGACTGTCTCAGTGGAATGCAATTTCTGCATATCGTGATTGAGAAACGCGGGACAACTATCGGCCCATGCGCTGCCCGCAATGGCAGCCATTACAATTGTCAAAAAAATTGGCGACGTAAACACAATTGCCATCTTGTACCATTCGAGGTGACGGATTTCTAGACTCGCTCCTATCTGAATAACTTAACGTATTGACTAGACCACCTGATGGTCTAATAATCGAAACAGCGGAAGATCAAATGCAATTTGGAATAGATCGGCTCTTATCGGAACCCGCTCTGCAGCGCAAACTTCACGGTCGACGCGTGGCTCTACTCGCACATCCCGCGTCGGTAACCGCGCAGCTGGCCCATTCGCTCGACGCACTCGCAGCGCTCCGAGGTATCAATCTGACCTCCGCTTTTGGACCCCAGCATGGCCTACGCGGTGACAAACAAGACAATATGGTGGAATCAACCGACTTTATTGACCCGAAGCTCGGCATCCCTATATTCAGTCTATACGGCGAAGTGCGCAAACCGACCGTTGCTATGCTGGATACATTCGATGTACTGCTGATCGATCTCCAAGACTTAGGTTGCCGCATATACACATTTATCACGACGCTGCGCTACATGCTGGAGGCAGCCGCAGCCCAGGGTAAATCTGTGTGGATTTTGGATCGACCCAACCCCATTGGACGCCCCATCGAAGGATTAATTCTGCGTAAGGGTTGGGAGAGCTTCGTGGGGGCCGGCGCCATGCCCATGCGGCACGGTCTGACGATGGGTGAACTCGCGGGTTGGTTTATCGCCACCTTAAAACTCGATCTGGAGTGCGAGGTTATCAAGATGGAATCGTGGCCTACGGCCACCGCACCGGGGTACGGTTGGCCGCTTGGCACTCGAACCTGGGTAAACCCAAGTCCCAATGCACCCAATTTATGGATGGCGCGTGTCTACCCCGGCTCCGTCATGCTGGAAGGAACCAATTTGTCAGAAGGCCGCGGTACTACTCGGCCCCTAGAGGTTCTAGGCGCACCCGATCTCGATGGCGATCGCCTAATAGAAACCATGCAAGGCCTAGAACCGCAGTGGTTGCACGGCTGTCGCCTGCGAAGTTGCTGGTTTGAACCCACTTTTCAAAAGCACGTCGGCCAACTCTGTGCCGGGATCCAAGTACACGTCGATGACTTAAGCTACGCACACAATTCCTTCAAACCGTGGCGACTGTTTGCGTTAGCCTTTAAAGCGATTCGATCGCTGAAACCCGATTACCCATTGTGGCGAGATTTCGCCTACGAGTATGAAAAGGGACGCCTTGCTATTGATCTGATCAACGGCAGCGAACAACTGCGACGGTGGGTGGATGATCTGTCTGCGACACCTCAAGATTTAGAGAATATCACTCGCAAAGATGAGTTGGCCTGGCAGGAAACCAGAACACCTTACTTACTGTATTAAGCAACCGGTACGTTTTGAAAATCAATAACAATCTTGCCCTGCACCTGTCCAGTCTCACAATACTCATGCGCGGCAGCGATTTGCGCCAACGGAAACACTCTATCAATTACGGGTCTAATGCTGCCCGCTTCCACTAATTTTGTGATCTCGGCAAGGGCTAGACCATCGGAACGCACAAAACCCCAGTAGTAATGTCGACCATATTTTTCTTGCTCCAGCGCTTTCTCAGCGAATAGAGCTAACGCTCGGCGCGAACCCTCTTCGACACCAAACTCATCGATTAAACGCAATTTCGGAGAGATCAGGGTGATGTAGCTTGCGCCCGCGTCCATCCTAAGGGTGTCTTGTACATCTCTTTCGGCGCCGGCCGATCCATCCAATGCCACATCAATATCCACTACCACGTCACGAATGGAATCTACCGTATAGTCAACTACGCGATCCGCACCCAGCGATTTCACAAAAACCATGTTGCGCGCACTACAGGCACTAATCACATGGGCTCCCCATGCCTTCAATAGTTGTACCGCGAAACTACCGACTCCGCCCGCGCTGCGAGTAATCAACACACTCTTACCGTACGCCGACGAACTCGTAAGTCCCACCTGGTTCACCAAAGTGCTCCACGCGGTCAAGGCCACATAGGGCAGTGAAGCCGCCTCCAAAAAACTTAAGTTACTGGGCATTAAAGCTACCTCGGGCTCATCGACCGCAATAATATCGGCCATGCACGCCCGAGTGGGTGCGCAATATACCTTATCGCCAATTTTAAAATTTCGCACGTTACCGCCGACTGCGATAATCACGCCGGCCGCATCTTGCCCAATTCGCTGAGGAAATATATTGCGGCCTACCTGGCCTTTAAAACGCAACACGTCTTTTCCATGGCCCTTGCGAATCTCGCAATCTACGGGATTAACTGAGGCTGCAAACACCTGAATTAACACCTCATTGGACCCAAAGCGAGGCGGCTGCGCATCGCTTACGACTTCTAGGACTGCGGTGGTACCGTACTGATTGAATTCAACGGCGCGCACTTCTCAGTGTACCGATTCTGCGACTAACACCGCGCCGCTCAAGCGCGCAACCGCACTTAAGGTTGTCTGCGCGGCATTTAAGCCAAGCCTAAAATCTTCATCGGTAAAGGTGGAATAAAGATCCGTGGGCTGATGCCAATGAGGGTCCCAACCTGCGCCAATTTCGCGTCCTCGCTCGTTCTCGCGTAAGCTAATGGCAGGCACTAAATCCATAAAAGGCGTGCTATCAGTATTAGTCATATGCGGCCCCACCGTGGCGGGGTAATCGACCGCATAAGCCTCATTAGCGGCATAAACCGCCCAGGCCAATTTCTGGGCACCATCAGCAAATTTCGAAACGGATTGAAATTCTATATTCACGTCCGCCTCGGCTCGCTGCTGCTTAGCGAGACTACCATCCGCGCGCGGCATTCCATGATCGAATAGCAACATGTCATGTTGGATCACACCCAACCATCTCGGCTCCGGATATTGACCTGATCCTGCCGG
>JAYVYN010000247.1:0-3728 GCA_043784265.1 Gammaproteobacteria bacterium
CCGAGGTGGATGCCGCCTCGGTGACGCGTGGGCGGGGTGGCTTGAGTTCGATGCCGCTGGAGCCAGCATTCTTGTTTTCTCATGAGCTTTTGCAAAACGCTTTGCCGGAGTTGTTGTCCCAGACTGGAACTAGCGGGCGCCAATTCGCGGAGCTTTTGATTCGTGTGTGGCAGGAAACTCATCATAATAATTTTCCGGATATTGAGCGCGCTGCGGAGGAGTGTGGAGGGCGACAAATGCCCCTTAAGCTTGATGCGCTCATGGACATATGTGTGCGTCTTGGGTTGCAAATTCGGTGGTTCGACAGCGATGCGCGTAAGCCGAGTGGTGCGTTATTGCGTTCGCGCTTTGAAGCGCCGGGAACTCTACTTATCAACAAGCGACTGCGTAATCAAGAAGAGCGCTTAAAGTATGAAATTGCGTTTCTCATCGGTCACAAAGTATTGCATAACGGGGATGGGCTGATTTCCCAACCGAGCGGATCGCCGGCTGCCGCGCGTGGAGTAGGTTCGCCCGTAGCCATGGGGCCTCAGGATGTACTCTTGGCCTGGCGAGATTTTGAGTGCAGTTTTTTTGCGGGCGCTTTGCTTTGTCCACGCATGCCGTTTCGGCGTTTTCTAAGTCGCGAAGCGCACAACATTTCGGCGGGTAATAAGTTAGGTGTTACCGCAGCTTTAATTATGCGCCGTATGACCGCAGTTTCACCTTACCGGCACTGGCATTTTTTTGATGCCTATCCGCCCGGGAATTTGCGGGCCGTATATCGCGGTAATGGCATTCCGTTACCCTGGGGCAATATGAGTTTGGTCTCGGATCCCTGCCCACGTTGGGCGGTGTTTAGATTATTACAGACCGCGCCGGGTTTGAAGCTGGCTTCGCAAAAGCCCAAATCACAAATCTCAGTGATGCAAGATGGGCCGCAGGCGCGCTTGTATTGTTGTCATTCGCTATTGACGCGTGATGCTGTAAATGAATTGCATGTATTGTCGGTGGGCATTGATCTGGTGCCGGCACTGGATGCGCAAGGGTTTAAGGGTGAGGACATTGTTGCTATGGTTGCGGAATCGTGTCGTCGCGGAGGCGGCGACGGGATCATTCCCGCCGCCGCTGCTGCCAGCATTCGCGCAGCCTCCAAGGTGCTGAACATTGCTTGGATATCCGCAGCCCTTGAATCTCAGGCTAGTGTGATCTGTCCCCGCAGCGCGGCGTGCCCGCGACTACCCAAGGGCTGTGTTTGAGTCTTATTTAGTACCTGCAAGGGCGGCGATATTGCGTGCGACCGCGGCTCCATATGCAGGATCCGCTTAGTGAAATGCCCAATTTGCTGTTGTTGGACATTTGCGCTTACGACGCTCAAAGGACCCGCAATACTGCTGGTGAGTCGATCTTGCGCGTTCGTTTTAATCACTCGGAATAGATTGCCGGCCTGCGTGCAGTCATCGGAACTGCCGCGCTCGTCGTAATGGCCAGCGATCCCGTTGTCTTCTCCCACGCTGCAGCTTCGGTTTCGGGCATGACTTGAATCGACACATCCCACTTTGGGGAATTCCCGGCGGAAATTGCGGTGAACAGGTCGCGCTGAGCGTGATAGGGTCGCAGCCCGCAAGTATAGTGGCGTCCGCTGCGCTTAAATTCTTGATCCCTTGCTGCGTCTTAAGATGCCATTTTACTCAGACTCGTTCACCGTAAGCATCAAAAGGCAGGCGTCTTCTTGCCGACAGAATTTAGTAGCTTGGCTTTCGTGTACTTCGAAATGTGGTGGGTGACGGTGAAAGTACCATAAGCGCCAGAGCCCTTTGCATGCACTACGCGCGCTGGAATACGCTCGCGGTTGAAGTGTTGCAATTTCTCGATGAGGTGAAATTCCTGTAATAACAGCGGACTGCGGGGGCCGGCGCTGAGTGAGTTTTGATTATCACTACCGGAATGCCGGAAGCGGTGGTTAGCGAGGGTTTGGCGAGGGTCTAGCGGTGGATTCGAGGACTCTTCTTAGATTATTGATGGGTGGTATTCTGGACTTCTTTGTCGATTGATAAAGACGATTGTATCTATTGTTTTGATAGGGATAGACTATATGAAAGTATACTCGTGGAATGTGAACGGAATACGTTCGGTGCTGAAGAAAAATGAGTTTCAGCCATTTTTAGCGGCGCACCAACCGGATGTTTTGTGTCTCCAAGAAACCAAGGCTGAGCGATCGCAAATCGAAATCGACCTACCGGGCTATCGGGAATATTGGAATTCAGCGGTTAAAAAAGGTTACTCCGGTACCGCGATAATTTCCAAACAAGAACCCATTAATGTAACCAATGGCTTTCCAATTGATTTTGCCAAGTCCTATGCCCTGATTGACAGCATGCAGCGCGATAGCGCGACCGAGGGTCGGGTGATGACCGCCGAGTATGCTAAGTTTTTTGTGGTGACGGTTTATACCCCTAATGCTAAAGAGGACTTAAGTCGCTTAGAGTTACGTTATAAGGCGTGGGACCCTGCGTTTTTGGCCTATGTCGTATATCTCGAGAAAAAGAAGCCGGTCATTTTTTGTGGCGACCTTAATGTCGCCTATACCGAATTGGATTTGGCAAATCCAAAGTCGAACGTTGGTAAGAAAGGCTTTACGAATGAGGAACGCGAAGGATTTCAAAAGATGGTGAACGCCGGCTTTGTCGACACCTTCAGATTGTTTACTAAAGGAAATGGGCATTATTCTTGGTGGAGTCATTTTGCCAATTCACGTTCACGCAATATTGGGTGGAGAATTGATTATGTGCTGGTCTCAGCCGCGTTGCGTGCTGGGGTTAATGGCGCCGCAATTCACGCCGATATCACGGGCAGCGATCATTGCCCGGTGAGCGTTACTTTGAGCTGATTGCGTGACCGATGGCGGCTACGAAGTGCTCACCGTAGCGCGCTAGCTTAGCTTGCCCGACCCCCGGAATATGCGCGAATTGATCCAAGGTCACGGGGCGGCGTTCAGCCATTGCGCGCAGCGTGGCGTCATGAAAAACCACGTAGGGCGGAATACCCGCGTCGTCGGCCAGTTGCTTGCGCAGCGCCCGTAGGCGGTCAAAAAGCGAGGTTTCGGACCCAGACGCAGACACCGCTCCCGCCCCCGACACCGTCCCCAATGCACCCCTCGGCCCGGATCCTTTACGCTTACGCGCTGTTTTGATCGGACGCGCCATGACCATTGCCCGTGCACCGCGTAAAATTTCCCAGCTTTTGTTGTTGAGCGATAAGACCCGGTAGGCGTCTAAGGTTTCATCTGCCAGTCCTTGATGGACGAGTGAGCGCGCCAGCAAGCGCCAATCAGCTAGGCTGCGATGCTTACCGATTCCGAATACGCTTAAATTGCTATGACCCCTGGCTAGAATTCGTTCAGATGCAAGGCCTAATAAAATTTCGATGAGATAGGCGGCCCCAAATCGTTGACTCTGCTCGGCGAGTCGGCCAACGCAGGATAAAAATTGCTGCGCATCGGTACTAACGTCTTGCAGATCGCGCGGAACGCAACAATTGTCACAGGCCCCGCAGGCTCCAGGATAAACCTCACCCAGGTAACGTAACTGAACGGTGCGCCGACAATCGCTAGACTGGGCATAGCTAAGTACGTTGCGTAGTTGCTCACGCGCTACGCGTTGTTCTTCGAGGAGTGGATCGCCGGAAATGGGGTCCACTTTTTGCTGAATGAGATACTCGGCCGTGCCAATGTCAGCCGCTCCGAAGTA